>NZ_JBMFMW010000012.1:0-18120 GCF_049970475.1 Desulfurococcus sp. | reverse complement strand
TCTCTCAGTAGAGGACTTGAAGAAAGAGTATTATGAGAAAATGGATAAGCACCCCGAAACCAGGGTAAGACGATGCATTAGATGTGGTAGGGAGCTCCCCTTTGATGCGTTATATTGTCCATACTGTGGTAGTATGCAACGAGAGGCGGCCTCTATTGAGTCTTAGGCCTCGTCGATCAACCTGGCTATAATAACCCTTGGGATATCTTTGTAACCCGGGTTTTTCTCACGGTATCTGGTAACCAGTGCTTCTCCATCACTAACTGGGTAGGTGTCCTGGTAACCCTCTATATCCTTGATGACATCCTCGTTAAATACAGCGATAAACACCGGGTTAACAGGTATGCTCCACTTTTCACCACTATACTTGACTCTAAGCAGCTCCTCGAGGAACTTTTGGTCGTCCTCATATTTACAGTTTAATACGACCCTATAGTATTGAGTAATATAATGCGCGATAATAATGAAGGCCAGCTCATTGTTCTTAAACCCCTTAAATACGCTGATTTCACTGTGATCTTCCATGACAGCGTGAGGGCCGGGCTCTATCCTATATCCCTTGCCAACCAGAATATCCAGTAACGCATCCAGGTTCTTAACGTTTTCCAGCTCTAATATATTGGTTGTCATGTATACTCCCCTTGAAACAGTATTCTTCAATGTAAAATACTATATCCCTTATTAAAGATGAAACCTATAAGAGAGGGTTGAAAGTGGTCGGGGTAATCAAGCCGGGCTCAGCCTCTGAGAAAAAGTTTCTTGAAACCCTCAGGGAGACGCTGGATGAGTACTTTGACTGGGTAACAATCTACGAGACACCAGTGCTGAGATGGGACTGGAGTAAGTGTGTTATCGAGATAAATGGTGAGGAATATAAGTGTAGACCACTACCGTACACGCTCACAGGGGTTGGTGAGGGCAGGGGTCTAACAGCTAAAGGAGTGAGCAGAGAACTGGGGGGCAAGGTGCTCCTCCATGAATATCCCTCTAATATCCATGAGCTTAGATTCATTGTAGGCGAGGCATTGAAGAACGGTGCAGAGGCTATAGTGTTCATGCATGAAGGAGGGAGACCATGGGATGCCGCAGTATTATCTAGTAGTATACCGGTCTTAAAGCCGGATACCCCGCCAGGGATCCCTGTCGTAGTCCTCGAGTCTAATCCTAGGAGGATGAGTGGTTTCAATGGGGAAAGAATACGTGTTGAGACAGAGGCGAGGATACATGATGGGGTTGGGAGGACGATGTTAGCAGGGATGAGTAATGGTGATAAAGTTAAAGTACACGTGTCCACACATCATGATGGGATCCCAGATGATAGTGGATATATAGGTAAATACATTGGATTACTTAGAGACATCTTAACTATCGCAACCAGGCATAGTAATGTAGAAGTTGTTTTTGTATCGTACACGGCGAAGGAGATAGGCGATCCCCAGTTGAATAGTTATACATGGTCCTGGGGCTCTAGATACCTCTTAGAGATCCTTGAATCAAAGAACCTGCTGGATAACACCCTCCTAGATATAAACCTGGATTTTAAAGGAGATGTTTTCGAGATAATAGATAACCCGATACCGCTTCTCCCCAACCCAGACACCGTGAACAAAGGTAAAACACACTTCGGCTTCGATAGCCTAGCATACCTGAATCATGGGATTCCCTCGGTAACAATCTCAGGGTTAAGCCCGGGTAATGTGGAAAGAGATATATATAAAGATATAGGGTACGTTATCGAAGCCCTCCTTAAAATAGTAGAGGACCCCCAATCAATGCTTAAAAGGCTATGGAGTGAACTGGTTAAAAAGCATGATGCAGCCCCCTTAGAGTACAGGAATTCGGTGACAAGGATTTATGAATCCAGTAGGTTCACCGGGGTTTCCAACGCTGTCAAGGCTCTAATTACCTATACATCCGCTTTAGCCTCACTATATGTAATTGCAGGCGGCGAATTTCACTCATGTATAACCCATGCGCCCCTATATTCGCTTCTCGGGGAGTATATGAATAGAGTTGAGTATAGGCTTGGGGAAAGGGGGAGGATAATTGTATGGAGCCTCGATAACATAATACTGGATGCAGGGGTAAGACTAGAGCCAAGCCTGATAAACAGTATCCTTAAAAGAATAGAGTCCTTCATGCTTATTAAGATTGATGAATTGTTAAATAACATACTAGAACTACAGGTATGTAGGAGAAGTATACAGGGTGCAAGCGATGAGCATTAGGAAAAGCATTGGGATAGATAAATATGAAAACTTCCCCGAGTGGTATCAGGCAGTATTAAAGGAAGCCGGCGTCATCGATATAAGATACCCTGTTAAAGGCATGTATGTATGGATGCCATACGGATTGAAAGCATTAAGGCTCACCCAGAGGATAATAGTGGATCTCCTCGAGAAAACAGGACACCAAGAGGCATACTTCCCTACAATGGTGCCAGAAAGCGTGTTTTCACGTGAAAAAGATTTTCTACAGGGTTTCGGAGGAGAAACATTCATTGTTGAGGGAACAATGACGAGGAGGTTTAATGAGAGATTATTCGTTAGGCCAACCAGTGAAACAGTAATGTATTACATGTGGAACATGTGGATAAAGGGGAGGAAGGATCTTCCATTGAAAATGTATCAAGTAGTAAACGTGTTCAGGTATGAGACAAAGATGACTCATCCAATACTAAGGGTAAGAGAGATAATGGGCTTCATAGAGGCTCATACGGCACACCACTCGAGAGAAGAGGCCGAGAAACAGATAATCGAGGCCATAGGGATATATAAGGAGTTCTTCAATAGGCTTCAGCTACCCTACTTCATAGTCAAGACACCTCCATGGGACACATTTGCTGGTGCAGAGTATAATTACGACTTCATAACGGTTATGCCTGATGGAAAAGGCCTCGAGCTAGGTAGCGTTATAAATCTAGGGCAGAAATTCGCTGGGGCATTCGAGATAAAATTCATGGATACTGATGGAGAAGAGAAATACGTCTACCAGACATGTTATGGTGTAAGCGAGAGAGTTCTAGGCGCGGTTATAGGAATACATGGAGACGAGGTAGGATTATTCTTCCCGCCAGAAATCGCACCAATACAGGTCGTCATAGTGCCAATAATGAAGCCTGGTGAAAAAGAGATTCTTGAATACGCTTTAAAGATAGGAAGCATGCTGGAGTCACATGGCTTAAGAGTCTTCATAGACAGCGACCTAGAGCATACGCCTGGATGGAAATACTATTACTGGGAAATGAAGGGAGTGCCAACCAGGATAGAGGTAGGGGCTAGGGAGGTTGAGACATCAACAGTAACCATTGCTAGGCGGGATAAAAGAGAGAAGCAGGTAGTTAGGCTAGAGGAGGTCCTTGAAACCCTCCGCAAGATATGGTCCGAGATAAACGAGTATCTGAGGATTAAGGGGTTAGAGCACCTTAAGAAGAAAACAATATTCTTACCGGATTATCTTGAGAATAAGGGGTTCAATGGATTAATCATCGCTCCCTGGGATGGAAGCAAGGGATGTGCTGAGGAACTCGAGAAAGAGACGGGCAAGAACGTCCTCGGAGAGATAGTCGAGTCCCCGATACCTCTCCCTTCACCTACCCAGTACATGGCGTGTAGTAATAAAGCTGATAGATATGCCCTGCTAGGTGTAACATATTAGGCCCAATGGATTTCCAACTAGCTGACTATATTCTTGATTAGAAAGGATTAGAAAAACGGAACCATTAACTTTTAAAGTCCATAATTAAATCCTTTAATTAGTAAGCGTTTCCCAGGTGGTATAGATGAGTGAATATATAAAGCAGTTAAAAATACAGATAGCAAGCAAAGTACCTGGTGTAAAATTCCAGGATAAATCAGCGTTAGAGGTAATGATCTTAAGGGAAGGTAAAGCCGTCTTAACAATAAGGGATGAAAAAGACTATGTTGTATTAACAACATCCGATGGGAACTCTTTTAAGTATGATAAATGGTATACCAAGCCGGAGCATCTTGCGGACACGGTAAAAGTATATATTGAGAGATTAAAGTAGTAGGTTTTTTTCAACCAGTTTAATCCTCAAAGGCTCGAAGTATCCCTCAAACTCGGAAACAATGCTTTTCTCACCAGTAATAACCAACTTATACCTAAACAGTGGTGAATCAACAACAATGGTTTCAGCATCACCGCCCTCAAAAGATGGGTTAAATCCGTATTTCTCCGCTAGTTTAACTAGTCTCTCAACATCACTCATTGTTATTTCCCTACCCAGTATATCCAGGGGTATCCCCATGCTCGTTATAGATGTAACGAGGAACCTGACACCATAATCTAGTAATTCCTCAAGGTAGCTACGGGGGTCTCTGCCCCATAGTGGGGTATACAATTCGAGCCCTAGTTCATCTGCGATAGCCTTAAACCTAGTTCTCTGATAGTTGCTGGCTATGGCCCCAGTCACAAGTATCTTTACACCATACTTGTCCCTGACTCTTCTAAGCAGATTTCTCAAGGCATCTAACTCTAGTTTCTCATCGTAGACACCAATGGATTCAAGCGGTATGTTTAGAGAATATGCTTGCGCCTGGACAACGTTGAAGCTTGGTTTATGGTAGAGCATAGAGTACTTGTAGAGTGGTATAATAGTTGAGAGAACTGCCACTTGATGTCCTGCTTCAACTGCCTTATGCAGTGCATATGTTGAATCCTTTCCACCACTATAAAGAACGGTGGCCTTCATTAATTGCCACCGTTAAACATGAGATTATTGAGAAAAGGTGTTCATATAAATTATTTCTATTAGGTGGAAGGATTGTATACACGTATCCAACTATGGGTTGCCACCTTTATATTTGGGATGATATTTCCTTATGTATTCTACTTTAATCATCTTTAATTCTTCTTCGGGTAGAATAGCTAGAAGCTCCCATCCCTTATCCAGCGTCTCCTCTATCTTCCTCCGCTCATATTCTCCCTGTCCAATGAACTCTCTTTCAAACCTGTCAGCAAACTCGAGGTACTTCCTATCCCTCTGAGTAAGTGTTTCCGTACCAACTATTACGGAGAGCTCCCTCAGTCTTATACCTTCAGCATAGGCGCTTATTAACTGCATAAATACATTATTGTGGTCCTCTCTTGTCTTTCCTTCACCAATTCCATCCTTCATCAACCTTGAAAGACTCATTAGTGGATCGAATGGTGGATATATACCCTTCAACCATAGCTGTCTCGAGAGAACTAGCTGACCCTCTGTTATATACCCTGTGAGATCCGGTATTGGGTGTGTAATATCATCATCTGGCATGGTGAGTATTGGTAGCTGTGTTATACTACCCTTCTTACTGTGAACGCGCCCGGCACGCTCGTATATTGTTGCCAAATCAGTATACATGTAGCCAGGGTATCCTCTTCTACCTGGGACTTCTTCTCTTGCGGCACTGAGTTCTCTAAGGGCTTCACAGTAGAAGGTCATGTCTGTTAATATTACAAGTACATGCATGTCATGCGTCCACGCTAGGTGCTCAGCTATGGTTAATGCTACACGGGGTGTTGCAATTCTCTCTATGACTGGTGAACTAGCTGTATTGATTAATGCAACAGTTCTCTCAAGGGCACCGGTCTTCTTGAAGTTATCTATGAAGAACATTGCATCATCATATGGTACTCCTATAGCTGCAAACACTATGGCGAACTTCTCCTCTTTACCGAGAACTCTTGCCTGTCTAACTATCTGGGCGGCGATCCTATTATGGGGTAGGCCTGAGCCGCTGAATATTGGGAGTTTCTGCCCTCTTACAATACTGAATAATCCATCAATAGCTGAAATACCGGTTTCAATGAACTCTGAGGGCGGTAACCTCGAAGCTGGGTTCAATGGCGCCCCATTTATGTCGAGATAATCCTCCGGGATGATCCTTGGACCCCCATCTATTGGCCTGCCTAATCCATCAAATATTCTTCCAAGCATGTCGATGCTTACAGGTATTTTAAGCGTCTCCCCGCGGTACTTTACTCTTGACCTAGATAGATCAACGTCGGCTACTCCACCAAATACCTGTATTACTGTCACCCCTTTACTGACATCTATTACCTGTCCTAGTTTCACCTCGCTTGTTGGAAGCGTTACCTCTACTATTTCACCATATGTTACACCAGGTATTGTCTCAGCGAATAATAGTCCTCCCTGTGCTTTAAGTAGTTTACTTGAGATCCTTGTGGTTAATTTCACCGACATATCTAACTCTCCTCCCTAAGATTCTTGAATTCTTCCTCCATTTCTATAAGTATACTATCAAATTCCTTGGTGTTATCTCCAAAAGGTATATGCTTCATTCTAGCAATTCTCTCCCTTATCTTCATGCCGCGTATTTTCTCGAATGGCACTCCCAGCTTTATTGCTTCGAGAGCTTTCTCGTAGAACTTATCTATTATTGTAGCCATCTTAACTGTTTTAACAGGGTGGGAGAAGACATCGACGAGGCTAAACGCATCTTGCTGTAGGAAGTCCTCTCGTATAATCCTAGCTACTTCAAGGGTGAGCCGATCCTCCACAGGTAGCGCGTCGGCTCCCACCAGCCTCACTAATTCCTCTAGCTCGGTCTCTCTCTGCAGGATCTTCATGAACCTCTCCCTTAGATACGGGTATTCACGGCTTATTTTAGACCACCATTCTGTTATATTATCTATATATAGGCTGAAGCTGGTTAGCCAGTTTATTGATGGGTAGTGCCTTCTATACGCTAGGTTAACGTCTAATGCATATAATGCCCTGATAAGCCTTAGAGTGGATTGTGTAACTGGTTCACTGAAGTCTGCTCCAGGCGGTGACACTGCACCCATGATGGTGAGGCTGCCGCTTCTCTCAGCTGAGCCAATGGTTTTTACGTACCCGCTTCTCTCGTAGAACTGTGCCAGCCTTGATGCCAGATAGGCTGGGAAGCCTTCCTCACCCGGTAGCTCCTCTAAACGCCCACTGATCTCTCTCATCGCCTCAGCCCACCTGCTAGTTGAGTCGGCAACGAGGAGGACGTTGTAGCCCATATCCCTATAGTATTCTCCAAGTGTAATACCTAGGAATATACTTGCCTCCCTGGCTGCGACAGGCATGTTGCTGGTGTTAGCTATGAAGATGCTTCTCTCCATCATTGTTTTACCGGTCTTAGGATCTATTAGCTTGATGAAACTGTTTAATGCGTCAGCCATCTCGTTTCCTCTCTCGCCACATCCGATGTAAATCGTTATATCTGCCTCACTCCACTTTGTAACGGTGTGAAGCAGGACTGTTTTACCTGTGCCAAAGCCTCCCGGCACAGCGGCTTTACCGCCTTTAGCTAATGGGAATAGAAAATCTATAACTCTAATACCTGTAATGAACGGCTCTCTGGGCTCTAATTTCTCCTTGTAAGGCCTAGGTCTTCTAACAGGCCATTTCTGGAGCATTGATACTTCTTTACCGCTTATCTTGGCAATAGGCTCTACTATACTGTAATCTCCTTCACTGGTCACCCATTCAATAACCCCGTTAATTCCTGGTGGAACCATTATATAGTGTTTAACCACCTCTGTTTCATTAACGTAACCTATGAAGTCACCCTCGACAACTTTATCACCTGGTTTGACAAGTGGGATGAAGTGCCATTTTTTATCACGTGGTAAAGGAGTCGTCCTGACCCCCTTCCTAACGAATATGCCTGAAAGTGCCTCGATGACTGGTAGAGGGCGCTGGATTCCATCGAATATGGATTTTATCAGGCCTGGCCCTAGCTCAGCTGATAATGGTTGCCCGGTAGGGTATACGGGGTCACCAACTTTTAACCCTGTGGTATCCTCGTATACCTGTATTATCGCCTTATCGCCCTCTACCCCTATGGCCTCACCAATTAATCTCTCCTCACCTACCTCGATTACCTCGTAGACGCTTACGCCTCGCACGTTTTCAGCTACTACAAGGGGGCCTGAAACCCTATGTATTATCCCTTTATGCATACTCATGACGATTCGCCTTTACCAGAGTAAACATATTTACAGGTATTTCTATTAGTCGGGAAAGATTATATAGGTATTTCGATGCCCAGGTATTTCTTAGCTATCTCGGCGTAGTATTGCCTAATATCGATCCCAGCCAGCTCCACTGGCTTATCGAGTTCAACCATGAGTATCCTGTTTTCATCCACTAGCTCCAGGAGCCCACGGCACTCACTGAGCACTTGTTTATAGGTGATTAAGACTGAGTATTTGCCTATAGTGGGGCGGAGTTTTTCAATTATTTCACTACAATTACCATTATATACTATTGAGGAAGCACCCCCAGCAACACCTATTAGGGATAAGTACTCATCACCTATAACTAGTATTTCACCTCTGTACAATTCAAGTCACCCATTTACTAATGAATGCCGAGGCCTCTTGTCTATATAAGCCGGAGCCGGCCACTGTGAAAACAAGCTTCAAAAACACGTATTGGCCAAGTAGTTTAAGCATGAGCCTACAGGTTTTTTCAATGACTGTTTTCTGAAGTATGAGGGATGCAAGATAGTGTAGACCCGTATAGACACCTAGGTCTAAGGCCTCGATGCCACTTGAGAACTTTAATGAATCGTTTATGGCTTCTGAGAAAACCACCGCGAACGGCCTATCCTTGGAGAGCATGGCGCTTACCTCCCTGATACTTTTTCCACAGTTCTCGTAAAAATCAGCCGGATTAAGCGAGAAGACCCTGGGCTGGAGCTGCCTTACTTCTGGATATAATATACAGGCTTTAAGCAGCTGCATATCATGTAGTAGGTTGACTAGAACGCTTAACTCGTAATACTTTAGTTTATCAACCTTCATGGCTAGACTGTCTAAAGCTCTAATTATCTGTTGTAACTGAATACTTCTCTTATTTATGTATTCTTTAACCAGTCCATGTAGCTCTACTGGTAGAATCTCTTTCAGTATATAGATATTCATGGGATCAGGGATTTCCGGTATTAAGAGCGGTAGGGGTGAAGCCATTAGTGGAGGCTTAACTCCAGCGGTGAGTGCGTTTAGGGATAAGTAAAGATCTAGTGAGCTAAGTAGCCAAAGTATTTTATCAGCAATAGATCTCTCCTCATTCTTGGCTTGACTGAATAATGATTGTAATATGCCTCTATAGCCTTTATCTAATGCATTATATACATCTATGAGGGATATCCTGTGAATCCCCGCTAATTTACCTATTTCACTAGCTAGGAATTTCTCACTGAGATATCCAATCGCTGTCTCTAGATTCTGTGATGACAATATATTAATGTAGTCGCTTCTAGTAAAAAACAGCTTGGAGGATTCGATTAGCATGGGGATGCATCAGCCCCACAGTATTCTCCTGACCTCATTTAGATACTTGTTCTGGAACTCCTTGAACCGGGATTCATACGTGTTATCCACTATTATACCGCTGGCAGACTCAACTATTATTCCACCCTCTATATTGCCTACCTCTATTGAGACCCCTGTTAATCCCAGCTCAGTAACTACCTCCCTAGCCGTCTCCAGGTCTCTTCTACTAACGATAAGTCTTCTAGGTGAGTCAATGACTTTCATAGATTCGGTGATCAGGTTTTTGAGGGAGGCTTTGACATCGAATCCGCGGCTTCTTATAACACTGTATGCTTGATTCAATATGTCTGAAATAATATTATCTACTTCCATCGATATAATGAATCTCGCCTCTCTTACAGCATCTGAAACAATGTTGTTTGCCTCCTTCTCTGCCTCACTAATAATCCTTATTCTTTCTTTCTCAGCTTTCTCTCTCCATAAGGCTTCAGCCTCCCTTATCTTCCTCTCTGCTTCTTTCTCAGCCTCCCTCACTATCTCCTCTGCCCTAGCCCTTGCCTCCTCGAGTAACCTGGCTTTTATCGCCTCGCTCTCCAGTGCCACCAATTATTGTCACCCAAGTAAGGATAGACCGAGAATCGTGAATACTATGCCTAATATACCCCATAGCTCTACATATGCTGCAAGCACGATCGAGTTCATGAGGTTGCTGCCCTTTGTTCTAGGTAACTCAGCAATACCGTTGGCGCATATTATTCCCTGTGCCCAGGCAGATAGGTATTCAGCTAGGAAACCAGCTAGCCCGATGCCGATTAATGCGAGTGCTTTCGTCATGTTAATGCTGTCCAATGGTAAGTTAGGTATATACATCAGCATTATATAGATCATTTGTATTAAACCATAGAAGGTCTGAGTCATTGGTAGTGCAGCCAAGATTAATACATTCCTGAACTGAGTTGGGTCCTCTGCTAGAACCGATGCACCTACACTGGCTGCATGCCTCATACCTGTTGTTGAACCAGTGATACCGCCAGCTAATGGTAATGCTGCTGCTAAATACATAAGCCCCATGGCTAATGGGTCCATTTAACCACCCTTATACGCAAACTGGTTCTTATATAGATCCAGTCTGGGGATTAAAAACAAATTCAATAATCTTTTCTAAGAAACCACGATACGTTTAAACGCAACTATAGAGAATGGATTGTACTCGCGTCCCGAGCCATCGTAGAATTTCATAAGGAACTCGAGCATACATAGCCTCAGCGAGTGCACGAATGCACCCATCTGTGAGAGAACCATCACCAACAGGTGTATCAGTAATAGCAGAGGTGCCGATACGATGTATGCTACCATAGCCCCGGCTACACCAGGTATAATCGTTGGCAATCCATTGATAACTAGTTTAACCATTATATTGAATGAGCTAGCCATATAGAAGCTTGCAAGGCTAACACCGGCTAGTCTAACATAGCTCATGACATCGCCGAGGATGCCTGTGAGCTGGAATATCCACATTAGGAATCCAAGTCCCCTCATCGATAAGTAGTTGCCTACGATAACTATCACGACGCCTAGCAATGCTAGATATAATAGTATTTTCTCCGGTATTAACGTTAAAAATGGTACATCATACCTGAAGAACACCTTGAGCACGTAGGGGATTCCGAATAGCTCTGAGATAAATAATCCAACCTCGTTGAGGAGATCTCCTCTCCTCTTCTCCCTAATGAACTTCATGGTGGCCAGAACATGTGCTATGTTAATATGTATCAGCCCTATTAACAAGGCCAGCTTTATGAACTCCACTGGTTGACTAAACACCGTTAGGATTGCCGGTATATTTATATTTAATATGGAGGGCAATAGATCACCGAAGAATGAACCACTGAGTAATCCAAGTACTAGTGAGATGATATTGGAAACTATGAGGAGGCCCTTGAACTCTTTATAAGCATTACTATACGGGTTCTCAACTAGTTTATCCATGATTAATAAAATAGATATGAAACCGGCTAAGGCGTATCCTGCATCAGCATTCATTATCCCGAAGAAGAATGCGAAGGAATACGTGATCAATGGCGTGGGATCATGCTCCCAGTAACTGGGGACTCCGTAAAGCCTTGTTACGAGTTGGAAGTATCTTATCACTCCCTTGTTATTAAACTTTGTGGGTGGGTTATCAACGCCTCTCACAGGATCCCTATACTCTATGAGGATGGGAATATTTATCTTCCTTATAAGATCCTCTAGTATTCTAACAGCATCACGAGGGAGCCAGCCTGTTACAGCTGATAAGTGCTTCAGATCAGTCGTTATCCCGCTTACCTTATAATATTCAATATAGTTCTCCACGATTAAGAGATACTTACCCAGGATTTCTCCATGAGACTTGATCTTTTCAACGATTTTCCCTTCTAGGCTTTCATCCTCCTCGCTTAGCTCGGTTATCTTCTTTCCAAGATACTCTTTAAGTAAGCCGATTGATTTATGTGGCTGTATGAACTCTAGTAGTTGTCTACCGGGATACCATATCCCCATAGAGGATGCTAGTGAGAGCAGCTGGTTTAAATCCTGTGATGAAACATATACTATAATGGATACTTGCTCCTCATCGATCTTAAACGAGTGTGTAGCTTTAATCAAGCCGGGTTTTTCTACTAGTTCATTGATTGTTTCCCGCTTACCTGTTAAAAGGATTGATGAGAGATGCCTACCCTCATAATATATCTCAGTGGTCTCCATGGTGTCTGGTAGAGGGTTTATGGCTGTCTGAAGCATTTTAAGGGAGTCAAGTGTCTCCCTCACATGTTTCAATTTACTCTCTAGTAATGCCACTTCGTCTTGCAGGCTAGCTACATCCTTCTCTATCCGGCTTATCTCGATCGATGATAGCTCCAGGCCTGTTATAGATACATTTATAGCTAGGCCCTTGGCTTTCTGGATCAGTGAGTTAATACGTTCTCTAAGAGACTGTAGTCTTTCATATTCTCTCACTATCTTCTCTGCTTCAACTGGTTCTATATCGATAACCCCGGCCTCCTGTAGTAAACGTAGCGCCTTCTCTTTATCAGCTTGGAGGAAGGCCGCATTTATTTTTACCATTTCACTGGGTTTGCTTAATAAGAGCCCCATCTATAGCCCCACCACGGTTTTAACCACGTATTCAACTGCTTTTCTTACTCTCTCCTGTGGGATATTTCTTAGGTTTTCAGCGTCTTTCCTGGCTTTCTCAATTATTTCGTCATGCTTTACTCTGGCACTAGCTATTAGGGCTTCGGCCTCTCTCCTATATTCCTCAACTGGTATTGGACGCTTCAGTATCTCCTCTGCTTTTTTCTCAGCCTCCTTCAGTATCATTAACTTCTTTTTCTCAGCCTCCTTAATGATCGCATCTATTGACTCATCGACATCCTTAATAGATGACATCCTTGAACACCCTAAACAAGGTTAATTGATGTGCCGGGGTTTAAGAGTATTGTTGTAGTGGTTCTTAATATCCGTCTTAGCTCTAAAATATGCGCGCGGCTGAGGAATAGTGGGGTAGTAGGATTCCCTATATTCATTACTGAAGCAATTGCTTTAGCCCCTATTTCATCCCTTACGACATATATACCTTCCCTTTCTCCAGGTATATACTCTATTACTATAGGTAGTTGAAGACTGCATGCGTCATCAGCTAGGATATCGCGTAGCCTTCTTAATTCACGGGGATCCAATACATGTTGGCTTCCATCCCTAAGAACTATGTATGGTATCTCCATCTTGAGGAGCTCGCATAAATTCTTTCTCTCATATGGGGCATGCTTATTAACCAGCCTCAACTCTTCACTCAGAAATCTCTCAATATAGTTATTGCTCATTTCTCCCTCCTCTCAAGGCTAGCTTTAACCCTCTTCAATCTTGCCTTTTCTTCCCTCTCCCTTTCATCGAACTTTAACTGGAGTATCTTTATAGTGGACTTGAGCCTGGGTATTAAGATGTAATCTAATGCGTTTACCCTTCGCTTGGTTGCCCGTATCTCCTTACCGAGAGCCCTTAAAGCATACTCTGTTTTCGCGAGGTCTAGGACTTCCTCTATGAATCTGGTTGACTCCTCTATGAAGTCGTCGAAGGGAGTCTTTACGGTCTTCTTCTCAGTATTCTTCACTAGTATGGCTGTCTTGGTTTTAACCCCCATGATGTTTTCAGTGCCTACTACACAGTTATTTTTCGGCACTGTTTTCTCCAGCAGGCTATATATGTTCTCGCCGTAGACCCCTGAAAGCATGACAGCCCTAGAGTTCAAGTTAATAAGTAGGGTGCTCACGCTCTGCCTCTTGGACACTCCCTCTTTAAGGAGGGCTAGGAACTCATTAGTTAAAATGATGAGTCTCTCACGCAGTATCCTCTCAACCTTCACGCTTATCTCGAGCCTTCTCTTAAGCCTTATCAACTCGATCTTGGTGGGACGCACTCTCTGGAGGCTTGACATGGCTTAAGCACCATGTCTACTGGCTAATCCGATTTCTCCACTATTTTATACAGGTAAAACTCAAATGTGTTCTCTCCTTTTATAAGCTTGTATAACACGTAAACCAATGGCTTATCTGCTTCACTAGCGTAGAGCTCAGCGATAACGAGCTGGTTGCATGCCTCTTCCTCCGGAAAGATGTTACAACCACTATCGCTGAGTATGGATGCTTCAAGCCCTAGAGGCTCGACGAGGTTGTTTATCATCACCGGTAGCCTCTCCATTAAGTAGTCTTCGAGTACATCTATTAATTCCCGGGAAACCCAGCCGCTCCCTCCCTCGAATACCAGTCTCATGGATAGGATTCTCCTGAGCGTATCTAACTCGGTGCTCAAGCACATCCACCCCTCGAGCAGTACAGGAGGATTAGGAGAGCGGTTTTCATATCGTTTATGACACCAGAGTAAACCATTTTAACAGCCTCTGATAACGGTATCTTGAATGGCTCAAGGACCTCGTACTTCTCGGGTCTAGCGCCCCGGTACTCTAGGTTGGCTGCATAATATAAGTGTATTACTTCGCTGCTGTAGCCTGGCGAAGGAGTATAGGAGCCCAGTCTCACTAATTCCCCTGGATAATAGCCTGCCTCCTCCTCTAGCTCTCTCCTGGCTGCCTCCTCAGGTGTCTCACCAGGATCTATGACGCCGGCTGGGGCCTCTATTATAATGTCATTAAGGGGGGCTCTGAATTGCCTCAGCAAGATTACCTCATGACTCCCTAGGATTGGTAGTACAGCCACTGCCTCAGGGAACACGACGATATCCCTTGCGAACTCGTCGCCGCTGGTTTTTCTATAGTATCTCCTGACAACATTGAATCGAAGCCCTTCAACCAGTAATTCTTCCCTTAATACTAGTGGCTTATCCATGGTATTCACTTCCACTAGGTTAATAAGTGATGTATAAGTGGATTAATTAATGAGCAGGGTGGTTTAATGCCTAAATTCTGGTTTGGGCCAGCCGGTAAGCCTATAGGTCTCAAATCAATGGATATAACTGAGGCCCCGGCATTTATAAGGAGGATAGGGTTAAACGCTATGGAGTACGAGGCTGTTAGAGGTATTAATATAAGTGATGAAAAGGCGAGAATACTTGGGGAAGCCTCTAGAGGCCAGGGAGTAAAGCTTAGTCTGCATGCACCATACTATATCAACCTAGCCGGTAGAGAACAAGTAGTAAACTCCAGTATCGAGAGGCTGACGGCCTCTGTAAGGATATCTTCAGTAATGGGTGCATATATTGTGGTATTTCACCCAGGCTACTACAGGGACGCTCCATCTAAGCGTGGAGCTGTTGAAAAGATTATCAGGAATCTCTCAAGGGTTGTAGAGTATAGGGATCAACAAGGCTTCAAAGATGTATGGCTTGGACCCGAGACCTCGGGTAAGATAAGCCAGGTTGGAGACCTTGGGGAGGTAATAGAGATCTCCAGTGCTTTCAAAGGGGTTAGACCAGTCATAGACTTTGCACACTTATATGCCAGGTATATGGGTAGACTCGTTAGGAGTAAAGAAGATATTGTGAAAATAGTTGACGTCATAGAGAAGAAGCTTGGAAGAGAATACCTTAACCCATTACACACACATTTCTCGAAGATAGAGTTTAACAGAGGTGGGGAAAAGGAGCACCATGCATTAGGTGAAGAGAAATATGGCCCCGACTTCAGGATCGTGTGTGAAGCTCTGTGTGAAGTAGGGGTGGATACGGTGGTTATTAGTGAGAGTCCTTTGTTGGAGGAGGACTCGTTAATCATGAAGAATACTTGTATTGAGGTATGTGGTGAAAGATGCGTTGTTGAATAAGTTACGCGATAAGCTGGCCGCTATTGTGAATACTGTAGCCAAACCCTTCATAGTTATAGGTGTACCACCAAATGTCCTGACAGCGTCTTCAATGATGATATTGCTAATAGGAGCTTTCTTCTTCGCCTTCACAACTGATATCCTCCTTTACCTGGTGTTCATTACAGTATCAAGCATTCTAGATGCCCTTGATGGAGCTGTTGCAAGAGCCATGGGTAAAGCGAGCAGATTTGGAGCATTCCTAGATTC
Source organism: Desulfurococcus sp. (assembly GCF_049970475.1). NCBI lineage: Archaea > Thermoproteati > Thermoproteota > Thermoprotei > Desulfurococcales > Desulfurococcaceae > Desulfurococcus > Desulfurococcus sp. The sequence goes on along the minus strand of NZ_JBMFMW010000012.1, from coordinate 2,281 downwards.
CACTGTGGATAGAGTGAACGATGCTATATTAATATTATCCCTCGGATTCCTGAGATTAAACCAGTTATACATACTGGTGTTCCTAGTGGCTTCATTCCTAGTAAGCTATATCAGGGCCAGAGCTGAAAGCCTTGGTGTGGGGTTAGCCGGCATAGGATTAATTGAAAGACCTGAGAGAATCCTCGGTGTTATCCTGGTACTAGCATCATATAGGGTGTCTCCTCGGCTAGCTGAAGCGCTCCTCTCGGTCTTAACCATTCTCTCGGTTGTAACCGTTGTTCAGAGAATTATGCAGGTATATAGGCGTATTAATGCCGGTAATTAAAGTTTTAATTATCATTAAATACTATCTAAGGCAATGACAACAGATTCGAGGTGCTTACCATGTCTGAGAATATTAAGAGAGTATTTGTGGCGGGTGACTGGGACGCCGATGGTGTGGTTGCAGCCGCGCTCATCGTATATAGTCAAGAGAAGATCGGCAAATACCCCCTTGAATCCAAGGCTGTGGTCGACAAGGTACCTTTGGACCCGGATAAAGCCAAGTATTTCCTGGCTAGTTTTAAAGGGGGATATGATTTAGCGGTCTTCCTGGACATACCATACAGCGAGTATCTTGGTAACGCTATGAAGATGATGAAGAATCACTTCGGAGTCTCTCAGATAGTATTCATAGATCACCATATAACAAGCCTGCAGAAGGCCAGGGAACTCCAGGCGTTAGCCGATATCGTGGTGATCGATCATAAGATGCCCACGGCTGGGCTGGTCCTCTGGGAACTCGAGAAGAAAGGTATCAGTGTCCACCAGAGATTAAGGAGTTTTGTCGAGGTAGTTAAATACATGGATATGGGGAAGAGGGTGCCGGAGCAATACATGAAGTTATTCGAGTTAACCAAGATGTTCTCGAAGGCTTTAACCGTTATAAGAGATGAAACCCTATGGGCTAAGATAGTCGAATGGCTTGCCACACCAGCTCCCCTACCAATGCCTCTTGATGAGGTGTTGTGGGGTAAGGTCAAGGCAATTATAGAGGAGAGGGATAAGGAGGTGGCTGATAAGGCGATGGAACTAGCCGTTGGCGCTATTAAAGTAGGTGATTTCCGCTTCATTGACGCGAGGAATGAGTGGAAGAAGAGAGGGGTTACCGCGCTTGCTTCAAAGCTTTCGACAATACTTAAGGCACCAGTACTACTACTAGCTGGGACCAATAGAGAGTACACCCTCCTAGTTATAAAGGCGTCTCATGGTAGGGCCTACAGGATAGCTAAGTATCTTGTTGGGGAGGGTGTAGCATTAGATATAGCCGGGCATCCCAACCTAGCTATAGTGAGATTACCGAAAGACCTGGAGAAGCAAGAGCTGATTAAAATACTGTATCAAGCCGTATACTACTCCACATAACCTGCAGGAACATGCCATGATCAAAATACTCGTCTCGGAAAACTCTATGCATATGCATGTATCGAGGGAGCATCACCCTGAAAATCCTGAGAGAATAGTGAGGGTAATCTCAGCGCTCAAGAGGCATGGCATCAGATATGAATTACATGATGCCGGCGGGATGGATATCGGTGAGGCATTAAGCATTGCTAGAAGAATACATAGCAGAGGATACATCGATAAAATACTGATGTTATCGAAGAAGGCGCCATTAAACATAGACCAGGATACATATCTATCTAGTGACACTTTGACTCTAGCACTGGAAACGCTTTACACATCATACCTAACGGCTCTAAACTTGGGTAGGGATATTGTTTTCTACATAGCTAGGCCTCCTGGTCATCATGCTGGATACCGTGGGAAAACCAGGAGGGCTTATACGCAGGGTTTCTGTATATTTAATAATGCTGTGGCTGCTGTACATGGTCTTATTGATGGGGGATTCAAGAATATAGGGGTTCTCGACTTTGATGCCCATTATGGTAATGGATCCATGGAGCTGCTCTATACAAGTAGAATACTCCAAGTTGATCTACACCAGGATACCCGTTCCCTACCGGTTTTCCCCTGGAATCCCAGCGAGATAGGGGCTGGTGATGGATACGGGTATAAAATAGGTATTCCCCTAGAACCCGGTACAGGCGATGACTCCTTTGTCCAGGTACTAGGCATAGTGGGGAGGATTATTGAGAAATATAATCCTGAAGCACTTGTAGTATCAGCTGGCTTCGACGGCTTCATCGGGGATGGTTTAACTGATCTAGTGTTAACCGAGTATAGTTATTACAGGATCGGCCATATGATCCAGAGCCTCGGTACACCGGTTATAATAGTC
>NZ_JBMFMW010000011.1:0-18721 GCF_049970475.1 Desulfurococcus sp. | reverse complement strand
TAGGATTAATCAGGGTCAATAAAGGAAGAATAACTATCATCGGCAATGATGTAACTAATAAGGGTGTAGGCCTAGTTAGACAGCTTGGGGTCGGATACATACCAGATATACCCCTACGTCATGGCGTCTCCTCAGATAACACTATCCTTGAAAACATTGCCGTATTATTTCAGAAAGATAGAGCTATAATTAGATGGGATGAGGCAAGGGAGATATCGGTTAGAGTAATGAAGAAATACCAGGTTCTAGCGAGGAATGAGGAAACACCTGTCAAGGTACTCTCTGGAGGTAATATAATGAAGGTGATTGTGGGGCGGGAACTAGAATACAGTAAGACTGCGTTGATAGCTTATAATCCTACAAGAGCCCTCGACGAGGTTACAGCTGTAATGGTGCGTAGAATCATTAAGGATAAGGCTGTGAATGGAAGAATAGGGGTGTTGCTCGCTAGTGAAGACCTCGATGAGATCTTCCAGTTAAGTGACACCATATACGTGATGAACTCTGGGAAAGTCTACGGTCCATTTAATGCTGAAACAGTTAAAAGAAGCGAAATAGAACACTTAATGGTGATGTAGCATGCGGATACTTATAGTGAGGCGGAAGACGCCTCTGAAATATGGAACCATACTAATAATATTGCTCTCGCTAACGATAGGTGTGGCGTTATTCACAACTATTTTAGCTATACAGGGAAGGAGTCCTGTTGAAGTATTAGGTACATTACTGATCTCGTTCGTGTCCCCATCTATTGTGAAAGACTTCATTATCCTAACAATGCTTGGATACGCATTACTCGTGTCATTTAAGGGTGCACTATGGAATATTGGAGCTGAGGGGCAGCTCTTCATATCAACAATACCGGTAATAGTACTGACCCTGCATGTAATGCCTAATCCCCCCTCACAGCTACACGCTGTCACAATAATACTGCTTATAATCATTGTTTCAACGATCACTGGTGCTGCCTGGGCATCAATAGCCGGCTTCATTAGGGCATACCTTGAAATAGACGAGGTACCGGTGACCCTGATATTGAACTATATAGCATACTACGTAGTAAATATCCTGGTGATAGGCCCCCTTAAAGGTACACGTGTATATGGTTATAATAGGACTGATGAAATACCCAGCATATATAGGCTATATGTTACCGGTTTAGAGAGAAGGTTCACGGGTAATCCTGCAGTGGATACATTCCTGGGATTCATTTATGAGGTAATATATTATCTTCCATGGCTGGTAGCAATGATAATTATAATGTTTACTGTATGGTACCTATTAAACAAGACTCAAATAGGGCTTAGAATAAGGATACTTGGCTCAAACCCGGACTACTTAAGAAGCGTGGGGGTGAATACACGTCTCACACTAGTCTTAGCTTTAACTATATCAGGCGCTATAGTTGGCTTCACCTCGGCATTCTATACACTGAGCGATCTACTGAGGCTATCGTACCCTATAGAGGGACAAACAGCTGGATATGGTTATTTAGCAATACTGGTTGCGTGGTTATCCATGCTTGATTATAAATTAATACCTGTCTCAGCATACATTGTCGCCTCACTCAGGACAGCCGGCATAAATCTCCAGGTTGGTGGATTAGGTGGACTAGAGCAAACCCTGTTACTTATAGGCCTGATTCTCGCCGTGTATACCATAGTTAGATTCCTCCGCGACTATGAGGTGAGGGTGGTCTAGATGGATGGATCGGCTATAGAGGCTTTAGCTCCTTTAATAGCAGCCTTTTCAACAATGTATCTAGTTGCGGTGGGACACAGTATAGTTGAGAAATCCGGTATACTTAACCTGGCTATCGATGGAGCCTTCTTCTTCTCAACTGGTGTCAGCGTCTATCTAGCTGTAACACTATATAATGGATTAACGTTTCTCGGTATAACTTATCCAGTTACAACGATACTCGCAATACTTTTAACCGGTGTATTCACAGCTGTGCTTGGCGCGTTCATGGCGTGGGTTCTAACATCTCTACCAATCAGTCACGGCGCCCTAGGACTCTCACTACAGTTTGTTGGATATGGATTGGGTATAATGATGGGTTATCCTATACGCCAGAGTATCGGAAGCATTGAACCCTATGCGTTGCCATACGACGCAATAACCTATACCACACTGCTCATCGCATCCATTATAGCCGGGGTTCTCGTATACGTCTTCTTGGAGAAAACACCATTAGGTGCATCGATAAAGGCTTGTGGTGAAAACCCCCATGCAGCCTCAGCACTCGGGGTCAACGTATTAAAGACAAGACTGTTGGCAGGTATCCTAGGATTCTACATTATCGGTGTAGGAGCCGCATTAAATCCACTGGCATGGCAGAGATACTGGGATATAAAGTCATATATCCTTGGATATGGGTGGTTCGCGTTTACAATAGCCTTGGCTGGTGGAAGAAACCCCATATACCTAATACCTCTCTCATTTGCTTTCGGCGGACTCCTAGAATACAGTATAGAAATAATGGTTATACTGAAAGTATCAGCCGACGTCGCAAAGCTAATACCGTTTATAGGGGCCCTCAGCGTAATGGTGATATATGGTGCCACCGAGCTGAGGAGAATATTTGCATCGCCTTCGAGCCTGGGTAAGGTATACTATAAGGAGGAAAAGACAGTATAGCATATAGCTTTTATCAAAAAGCTTTTTCTTCTTTTCCTTCCTCTTAGTATTCACTTAAATTTTGAAAACCAGGTTTAAGTCTGGTTCTCACTTAGTGTATTTAAATACTTCGAGGTACCTGAGTGCCTGCTCCCTACCCATTAGAGCGAGTAATGGGGCGGCCCTAGGTCCACTTGGTTTTCCAATATACAGCATGTAAAAGTATTTATAGAAGTCGTTAACCTTGTTTTTCTCCAGTGAGCTCGTTATATTAACCATTGTATTCTTAATTGCTTCCTCACTCCACTCGCTTAATGTTGAGAGCCCCTCATATAACCGTATGAATAGCCCTATATACTCTCCTGGTATTTCCCGAGCCTTCTTGCCGGCCTCTTCAATAGTATTCAATGTGAATACGTTTGCCTCGCCACCATATTTAACTGCCCATATATAAGCCCTTGGAATAGTTTCAAGGACTCTTTGAACCCCGTAGCGACTTGGTTCAGCTGGGAGTAACCCAATGTTCTTCAATCTCTTTAAGCCCTCATCCACCCATTTATCCCTTGGTATTATCTGGGCTAGAACAGCGAGGTGTGTATAGGGTATTTGCTCGGGAGGTTCCCTTGGTGGGGCTCCCTTTGGATAGCTTAGCTCATAGCTCCTCTTTAATATGACTTCCTCCTCTTCATCCTTCGCTTTCTCTAGCCCGTAATATATTCTCTCAGCCTTGTAGTACTGGCTATAATACTGGGGGACTTCGTGTAATCCAACAGCATATTTCTTCATTGGCGGCGTCTTCAACACGATGAACCTATATATATGTGGATGCGCTACCTCCACCCAGTCCCTTGGCGTGAATCCCAGAAAATCACTGCTTCCCATGTCTGCTATTTGCCCTGTGGGTGTCCTCCACTCCACCCACTCGTATGGTAGCCCCTCCGGTGGTTTTATCCCATAGACGTTTACCGCTAGGTCTACACAGCTATCTCTGCTTCCACCAGGCATCGCATGATCCTTGCCGTAGGGTTCGAAGTCTACTCCAAGCGTCCACCATACGCCAACCCATTCTATTCTCCACATTAGTTTCCCATTACTTATCTCTGTAACCCCTTTGTAACCACAGTGCTCGCAGACATATTCGACGTGGTCTTCATCGATTAGCCTTACAACCTCTGTTGTATCTATTCTCCCGCATTTCTCGCATACTGGCTCGATTGGTATCCATCCCTCAGAGTATGGTTTTCTGCCCCTGTACTTGTTGATTGTTTTCCTGACCTCTTCTCGCTTCTCAAGCGTTAGCTTTATGAATTGCTTCATCTTGTCCTTATACATGTCTGTTGTTGTAATTACCTCGATATTGCCGTCTGTGAACTCGTTGATGAATGGCCCAAAATCACTCCAATAGTGTTCAACCCAGTTACCATGGCACCCCTTTGGATCAGGTACTCTAATTAATGGATTACCCTTGTACCTTGCTGCCTCACCTGGATTGGGGAACTGCTTCAATTGTTGCTCCTTTCCCTTCCAAGCATCTTGCGTGTAGAGTGTGAGGTATTGTTTTATCTTGAGTCCTCGTTCACTGAGTATTTTCCTCAACGTCTCAGCTATTATTATTTCACCGCGCAGTCTTCCAACATGCTGTAGTCCTGAGACTGAGAGCCCACCATTGAATACATATACCTCTTTACCTCTCTTTGTCAATGCGTTGTAGATGTTGTCGGCCAGCTCGTCGATCCAGTGTCTAACCATCTCAAATGCACCATGCCATAAATGGATAGTGGTGTCAAAGGCTTATTAATGTATTTTCAGCTCTATTAGTGTATTGTAACGATTATAAAATGTTATTGGGCGGTAGTGATGAGAAAGACGATCGTGGTATTCATACTCCTAGGACTCATATCACTTTTCGCTGACATGACCTATGAGGGAGCGTTATCTATACGTGGAAGCTACCTGGAGATCATTGGTGCCCCCATTATAGTGGCAGGCTTAATTAATATAGGCTGGCTTGTCAGCTATGGATCAAGGTTTCTGAGTGGTGTTTTAAGCGATTACCTTAGAAAGCCAATCATACTCTGGGTGCTTACTGTAACAGGGTATTTGATCAACGTTATCGTTGTACCGCTTCTAGCGCTTACCAATAGGTGGGAACTGGTGCTGATACTTATTGTGTTAGAGCGGTTTGGGAAAGGCCTAAGGGCCCCTGCAAGAGACGTTATACTAGCTGAGGTAAGCGAGGGAATAGGTAAGGGGCTTGGATTCGGGGTTCATGAAACCATGGATCAAGCAGGGGCTGTGTTAGGGCCGTTACTGGCATCACTGATCCTCGTGGCGAGTAATCAGGATTATCCCAGAGTATTTCTAATGCTTGGTGTTCCCGGGGTCATAGCTGTAGTACTAGCTATTATTGCCTGGTCTATGTATCCACAGCCCAGTTCGCTTTCAACGAGAAAAAGTATGCTAGGCTTCAAGGGTTTAACGCGTAGCTACTACATGTATACAGCTGGATTCTTCCTCTTCAGCCTAGGCTTTATATCGTGGGATATAATCAGCTACCACGCTAAAAATATAGGATTAAGGGGGGACTACATAGCCCTGCTCTATAGTATAGCTATGCTGGTAGACGGTTTGCTAGCCGTGCCCTCGGGGCTCCTTTACGATAGAATAGGGATGAAAAGCACTATCCTAGCCCCACTGGCATCCATGGCTGCAGGCATAGCGTTCACGGTGTTTATTGATAGAAACCCATTAATAATGGCGTTTACATGGGGTCTTACCATGGGAGTTTTCGAGACGAATATCAGGGTGGCTGTCTCAGACCTGGTACCGGCTGAAAAAAGGGCTTTTGCTTATGGGTTCTACGGCTTAGTAGAGGGGTTAGCAATGCTTGTTGGAGGTGTGATTCAGAGTATTCTAATAGCGGAGAACGCAATATTGCTCGCAGCATACATAGTTATCACAGAGTTCTCCAGCCTCATAGTATTCTGCAGGATATAGATAGGAAGAGTTAACATGATACATAGAGTTTTAAACAAACTATATGCTTTATTTCTAGTCTAGAATAGGCTTGGAACGGTGTCCAGGATTGAATGAAAGGGAGTTTCTAGAGTGGTTGAGGAGTATAGAGGCTAAGTGGCAAGCTAGGTGGAGGGAGAACAGGGTTTTCGAGGCGAACCCGGAACCAGGGAAGCCTAAGTACTTTATAACCGTACCCTACCCCTACAGTAACGCACCTTTACACATAGGACATGGGAGAACATATACTATTGGAGATATTATCGCAAGGTATAAGAGGCTGAAGGGATACAATGTCCTCTATCCCATGGCCTTTCATATAACGGGTACACCAGTGCTAGCTGTTTCAGAGATGATAGCACGTGGCGATGAACGCGTTGTCAACATGTATAAGTCGTATATAAGATACTATGTCAGCGATGAGGGAAAGGTTAACGAGATACTTGAATCATTCAAGAACCCATTGAATCTAGCCGTGTTCTTCGCTGAGAGGATACAATCAGACTTCGATGCCCTTGGATACAGTATCGACTGGAGGAGGAAATTCCATACCGGCGAACCCATATACAACAAGTTCGTCACGTGGCAATACCATAAACTCAATGAGAAGGGATTGATTACGATAGGTGATCACATTGTAACATACTGCCTCCTCCATAAACAACCAGAAGGAGAGGACGATATACAGGACGCTGATGTGAACCCGGTTGAGATACTCGAGTACACAGCCGTGAAATTCCTTGACCCGGAATGGAAGGTGTACCTGGCAGCAGCGACGCTGAGACCCGAGACGATTTACGGTGTCACGAATCTATGGGTTAACCCTAATGCAAAATACCTTGAGATATCCTTTGGAGACGAGGTGTTAATAGTATCGGAAAAAGCATATGTAAAACTGGTTCACCAGCATCCTGAGAAGGAGATAAGGGTTCTCAGAGAGATACCAGGTAAGGGATTAGTTGGTAGAAGAGTGGTCTCACCGCTTGGTAAGGAAGTAATTGTTCTACCAGCTGAATTCGTTGATCCAGATAACGCCACGGGGGTAGTCTATAGTGAGCCAAGTGATGCACCATACGACTACGTGGCTCTCCAGGAGTTAAAAGCCAATAAAAACGTGCTTAGAGAATATGGCTTAAACCCTGAGATAATTGACTCGATCACACCTATCAAGATAATTGATGTACCAGGGCTAAGTGATCACCATGCAAAAATAATAGTTGAGAAAATAGGTATTAAGAGCCAGATAGATGAGCGCCTGGAGGAGGTTAGCAAGGAGGTATATAGGGAGCAGTATTATAATGGAGTGATGATCGTCGATGACCCATTGGTGAAGGGTCTCACAGTTAAAGAAGCCAGGGAGGTCATTAGGAAGAGGCTGATCGACTCTAACCAGGCATTCATATTCTATGAGTTGAATAGGAAGGCAAAGTGTAGGTCGGGCGGCGAGATCATAGTAGCCAAGATAAGGGGGCAGTGGTTCCTCAACTATGGTGTGAAGGCCTTTAAGGAGAGGGTGAAGAAGTATATAGAAGAAGAGTTAGTAGTGATCCCTGAGAAATACAGGAAGGCTTTCCTGGACACGGTAGACTGGCTGGATAAAAGACCCTGTGCTAGGAAGAGGGGTATTGGCACACCTTTACCATGGTCGCCTGACTGGATTATTGAGAGCCTAAGCGATTCAACAATATACATGGCGTTCTATACTATAGTGCATAAGATCCGTGAATACGGTATTAAACCAGAGTCGCTGACGCCGGAGTTATTCGACTACGTGTTCCTTGGAATAGGGGACCCTGTGGATGTCTCTAGTAAAACAAGTGTGCCGTTGAAGGTACTTGAGGAGATGCGGTCTGAATTCATGTACTGGTACCCGGTTGATCATAGGCATACATCTATACCGCATATAAGCAATCATCTCTCTTTCTACATATTTCACCACGTAGTGATATTCCCGCGTGAGCACTGGCCCAGGATGATAACCCTGAACGAGACAGTGATACGTGAAGGAGCCAAAATGTCGAAGAGCAAGGGTAATGTAATACCCTTAAGGGATATCGCTAGACTATACTCAGCCGATTTATTCCGTCTTTACATATCATGGGCAGCCGGATTGGATAGCGTGCTGGATTGGAGAGAGAAGGAGGTGGCCATTGTAATAGATTCATTGAAGAGGTTTGTAGAGCTCGCTGAAAACGCTGTTGGAGCTGAGTGCAGGGATAACGCGGGTGATGATGCTGCCTCAAGATGGTTTATGGATAAATTCCATCAGTTGATCAGTGATGCAAGCAGTAATATCGAACACATGGAGATACGGGAATATGTGCAGAATGCGTTCTTCAACGTATTATCTCTGATCGATAAGTACCGTGATATAGTGGGTGATCGCTATCTCTGTAGTATTAAACAAGTATTAAGGGACTGGATCACAGTAGTGAACCCTGTGATACCTCATGTAACAGAGGAGATAAATGAATTAATGGGTGGCAAGGGCTTCTTGTCCAAAGGCTCGTGGCCAACCTCTCGTGAAGCAAGGTATCCTGAGATAACTACGGCCATCGATAACGCGTTAGCCCTTCAGGAAGATATAAGGGAGATACTTGGGTTAGTCAAGGGGGTGCCAGGGAAGATATATATTATAGTTGCGCCAGAGTGGAAGAGAGAGACAGCTGTTAAAACCCTGGATGGCATCCAGCTAAGAGAGATAATGGATTACATGAGAAGTAGATACGGGTTGAAGGGCAGGGAAGTCGAGATAGCCGAGGTCTACAACTACTTCAAGAAACAGCCAAATGAGAAGGTGAAGCTTATATCGAGCTCCACTGAATTCAATACTTACATGTATATGGCGCAATACTACTCCAGGAAGTTCAATGTGGATGTAGAGGTACTATGGGAGGATGATGCAAGGGCTAAAAGAATACCTAAATCAGAGAAGGCGCTGCCCCTTAAGCCCTCAATATATGTTGAATTAATCCATCAACGCTGATCAATCAGTCTTCTATTTTCTTTAAGGAGGTCCTCGACCGTAAAGTAGGATGTAAATGCTTAAGCCCGTGTTTTATAGCTGGGTGGTTGACTACTTGGTCTCAGTATTTAAATAGTTTTACAATTAGGATAAAACAATTAGAAAGCTAGGTGGTGTTTAACTGTTGACGCTACTCGTTAAGAATGCCGGCATCCCTTTACCATCAGGGGATATAGTGGTTGGCAACATATATATTGAGGACGGTGTTATCACTTATATTGGTAGGAAAGAGATACAGGCTGACAGAGTCATCAACGCTGAAGAGAGATTAACTATACCTGGAGGCATAGACATACATGCCCATATATATGATCCGGCTTACACTAGCAATGAAGACTGGGAGACAGGTAGTCTAGCAGCCGCATTCGGTGGTTTAACAACAATAGTTGATATGCCCCTCAGAACAATTGTTGATAACAGGAAAATCCTTGAGGAGAAGCTGAGTGAGGCTAGGAAGAACTCATATATAAACTATGGTGTGACAGGCGGCTTCATTAATGAGAAGAACTATAATTCTATACCCGAGTTAGCACGATATGGTGTTAAAACATTCAAGTTCTTCACATGTAGACCATTCAAAATAAGCGATGAAGCATTACCCGATGCCTTCGAACAAGTGGCTGTTGCTAATGGAGTCGCAATAGTGCATGCTGAAGACGAGTCATTGATAGGATACTGGGAGAAGAAGCTGTTATCGCAGAACAGCATCGCGGCGTTTCACTTAAGTAGGACAGGCGCCACCGAGGCTTCAGCAATATATAGAGTCGGCTATATAAGCATAGATGTAGGTGCAAGGGTGCATATCGCCCATCTCTCCAGCAGAGAGGGGATTGAGGCTGTTGCAGTCCTTAGGAAGAAGATTGGTTTAACTAGTGAGGTAACGCCTCACCACTTATTCTTCACAAGGGATGAGACATCGAGGTTTGGAGCATACCTTAAAGTAGCCCCCACGATTAAAACAAGGGAGGATAGGGATGCATTATGGAGGGCTCTCGATGAAGGCATTATAGACGCATATGTAAGTGATAACGCTCCAGCACCTAGAAGCATGAAGGAGGCTAATGTATGGGAGGCATGGGCCGGTATCCCTAATCTGGAGATAATGATTCCATTCTTATTTACATATGGTATTCTCCAAAGACGTATCTCGCTAGCTAGATTCATAGATGTTACATCAAGGAATCCGGCTAAAATACTTGGCATCTACCCCTTAAAGGGTGAGTTATCGATTGGCAGTCATGCTGACCTAGTGATTCTTGAGACAGGAAAGTCTAAGAGAATAACTGCTTCAACCCATCATCATAAAGTTGATTGGACCCCATGGGAGGGCATGGAATTGTATGGCTATCCATATTACCTAATAGTAAATGGGGAAGTAATCATAGAAAAATATGAGCTCATAGGTAAAAAAGGCTTTGGAACATATATTGGCGAGTTAAAGCCGAGGAAGAGGTAGTGTATTATGGATTACTTGATTATACTGCTAAGTTACTTCACACAGTTAATAGCTATAATGAATCCTTTCTCGGCTATACCTACATTTATGTCTCTTACCGAGGGATTAGAACGCCGTAGGAGGCTTGAGATAGTTAAGAAAGCGTATTTCGCGGGATTAATACTGGTAATACTTTTTACCCTGGTAGGTCGCTACATCCTTGAAGCATTCAACATCTCAATAGCCAGCCTCAGGGTTGGAGGAGGCATAATATTGATGACTATAGCGCTAGACATGCTCGGTGATGAGGTTAGAACTAAGCGTATGCATCCAGGCGATATAGCGGTCGTACCAATAGCAACGCCCCTTATCATCGGGCCGGGTACCATAACAACCATACTCTTGTTGACATCGTCTCTCCAGGAGACAACTGGTGTGGTAGTGGTTTTAATTGCTGGAGTTATAGCTTGTAGCGTTACATTCCTTATACTAGCTCTAAGTGACATATTGACAAGGCTCTTAAGCATGTCTACTGTGCGCGCTATAGGTAGATTCATGGCGTTGATTATCTCCGGTGTAGCAGTTGAGATGATTGTCCAGGGGTTGTATAGCTATTACGTTGAGTTATTTAAGGGCTAGACACCTCTATACATACATCCACACCGTTCTCACCGAGTTTTTTCTTTAAATTCTTCAGGTTTTCATACCTGGTGCTCCCAGGACTTAGTACTATGTCCCCGTGATACTTACCGGGCACTATTGTTCTAAGCCTTATGGATTTAATTGAGAAACCCTCAGACTCAGCTATTCCCACTATTTTCTCGTAGATGCTTGGCGGTGGTGCCTCATCAGCCATGAATGATGTTAGGTTACGCCCCTCCTCATATATCTCGTAGAAAATATAGGAGGTGAGTAATACGGCGCCTCCATAATCTATTAGATAGCTGTATAGCGCGCCGCCTAGGCTGGCTATAATGCCCACTACGCCTTCTAGAACCTCACTTATAGTGAATGCGCCGTATGCCCTAATAGATGGAGGGGCACTCCTCGATAAGAATATGGCAATAGAGTATGCTAGGATGGCTGTAACTGCTAAGTAGAATGCATTAAGTTCTACACTGTATTCTCTCACATAATATAAACGGGTGATGCTGATGCCTGCTACAAAACCATAGGTCACAATCATTACGAGTATACCAATGTACTCGAAGCGTTCGTGCCCGAAGTGATGATCAGAGTCGGGCGGTATAGTGACCACCCTTCTTGACCATATCACCACGAGTAGTGCTATCATGTTTGCAATGCTTGTTAAGGCATCAACGAACAATGTATTACTACCGTAGAGTATGCCTCCAAGTATTTTCAGTATGCTTCCAATGGTTCCAGCGCTAAGGATCGCGATTACCTTGTTCAAAAGCATTCCCCCCCAGCCCTGTCTAGCACTAAATCCTTACCCCATACGACTCGATATTTTTATAACCTATGACGAGTTATTATATCGATGGTGCTAGGCTATGTATAGAGTGAGAATTGAACCAAGGGAAAACTGTATATCTGACATGGTATGTGTCTCAATATGTCCCGACGTCTTCGAGATGAATCCTGAAGACAATAAGTCACAAATAGTCGAGAAATACAGGGAGAAAGGTAATATAGCAGTGGGCTTGATCCCAGATGACCTAGCTCAGTGCGCGCAGGATGCAGCTAATGCCTGTCCTGTTCAAATAATACATGTTGAAAAAGCCTAGTTTTTTTTTTAAAAAACTAACCATTCAACCCCATCTTTAGGGGATGCTCCTTGACTATTTCTCAAATACATGAGATAGCTAAAAAGATACTTGTTGATAGTATCAAGTTCCCCACTGTGCTTGGAGAAACCTATGAGGATATGGTTGACTATTACCGGGAGCAGTTATCGGAATATGGTATCCATGTGACAATACACAGGGTTCCCGATGAATTCCTTAGGAAGACTCTTCCCAGGGAATTCAACCCTGAGAAACCCAGGTTCATATTGCTGGCTAGAATAGGTAGCGGTGAAAAGGTACTTCAATTCAATGGACATTATGATGTAGTATCACCGGGAGAGGGCTGGGAGACGCCGCCCTTCGAACCCGTTGTCAGGGATGATCTAGTATATGGGCGTGGCACAACGGATATGAAGGGTGGGATAGCGTCTATACTTACAGCCCTCATATCTCTTGCACAGGAGAGAAGAGAGCCAAGTGTAATTATCGAGGCCGCTCTTGTACCGGATGAAGAGATAGGGGGTAGGACTGGCACAGGCTACCTGGTTAACGAGCTTGGTAGTAGGCCTGACTATGTTATCATAGCTGAACCCTCCGGCTTAGATAACATCTATATCGGTCATAGAGGAAATGTATGGGGTATCATAAGGGTACATGGTAAGCAGGCTCACGGCTCAGCACCGTGGCTTGGAGACAACGCGTTCGAGAAGATGCTTGTGTTCGCGCAGGAATTCCTTAAGAGATATAGGGAGCGGGTTTCCTCCAGGAAGAGTAACTACCTATACGAGGATGAAAGAGCAGCCTATCCCACGATTACACCGGGTGGACTCTTGATCGCACCTGGATCGATAAATATAGTGCCTGGAACAGCGGGTTTCAGCATAGATAGGAGGTTGATAGTTGAGGAGAGGGTTGAGGATGTGATTGGAGAAATCCAGGAATTACTTGGTCAGGTCAGCAGGGAGCTCAATATAGATTCATCATTCACACTTGTAGAGTCCTCGCCGTCAGCGTTCACCCCGCCTGATAACAAGTACACTCAAATACTCGGTGAGATCATAAGGGAGAATACTGGTAGAGAACCTAGGAAAACCATATGTATTGGTGGGCTGGATTTGAGATACTATACAATTAAAGGAATACCAGCCGTATCATACGGACCAGGTGAGGTGGGGCTAGCTCATAAACCCAATGAATACATTAGGATAAGCGATGTAGTAAGGGTTAGCAAGATATATGTCGACTTTGCTAAGAGATTTGAGAAAATCCAGGTTGATACCTAGAATTGAGTAGCGGGAGTAGATTCGAGCTGACCTCCTTCCCGCTCTAAAGGGTTGGGGTTCCCTTTAGGGGGGTCATTGGTTCCCTCCATCTATTCGGGGATACATCTTTTATCTGGAGGGCAGTCAATGGGGCCGGAGCCCCCCATCTGGAGCTTAGCTAGTGTTCTTCTCTCAATGTTTAGAATCGCTATGTGGTCTCTATCTCCTTCAAACCCGCATTTTGGATATTTCAATCTCCGATATTCATTCTCCTTTAGCTTAGCCCCGCACCCAGGGCACTTAGTTGACGTTCCTCTAGGGTCAATAGTTACTACTGGGACACCGTGTTTCTCAGCCTGCCAGTCCGAGCGGGGTAACCCTAGATGTGAGCCCTGTGCCGTTGGGCTTGAAGGACGCCCATGACCCCCATATAGAGTGGTCAGTGACCACAGTGAAGCACGGGGCCGAGGCACAATCAGTCCTAGGCAAACATACAACAACCTAGGACTGGAAATGGTTGGTTTTATTAAGTATGTGAGAATAATGTAGGTTAAGATAAGGAGGTCAGTGATGTCTAGAAGGATACTTATTGCTAATAAGGGAGAGGTGGCTGTAAGGATAGCCCGTACCCTTATTGAAAAAGGATACCACCCCTTAGGAGTATATGTCAGCAACGATGAGTTGAGCCCCCATAGAAGATACATGGTTGAAGAGGCGAAGATATCGAGCTACACAAACACAGAGGAGATTATTGAGGCTGCATTAGAGCTCGGTGCAGAAGCCATACACCCAGGGTACGGCTTACTCGAGAGCGAACCGGGGTTTTCCCAGGAGGTTGTACGCAGGGGATTAATATTCGTTGGCCCACCGCCTGGTCAAATAGAATTTGCTCGTGATAAACTAGCTGTCAAAACACTGGCGGAGAAGCTTGAAATACCGACCCTTCCATGGAGCCATGTGAAAAACGAGGAGGATCTCGAGGAATTCGTAAGAACGTATGGCTATCCATTAATACTTAAACCCGTAAAAGGTAACTGGGGTAGGGGGCTTAGGATACTGTGGAGCGAGAAGGATCGAGACCAATTGAAGACCCTTATCAAGGAAGCCGAGAAAATATACAGGGATTCAAGGATATATGTCGAGCCATATATAACAAACGTTAAACACATAGAGATACAATTAATTGGTGACGGGGAGAAAGTAATTCATTTATATGATAGGGAATGTAGTATCCAGGATAACTACATGAAAATCCTTGTGGAGGCTCCCTCCACACTCCAAGTTAATGGTTTACGGGAAAAAATACTCAATTACGCCTTGTCAATCGGGGAAGCTATGAGGCTGAGAAATCTTGCAACAATAGAGTTTCTATATGATGCAAGAAGTCGCAGTGTCTTCCTTAATGAAGTAAACATGGGTCTATCCCCTGAGCACGCTGTCACAGAGGCTGTCACTAGGATTGACCTAGTTGAGAAGCAGGTTGAGGCGGCCCTATATTCTACAATAGGATTGAAGCAAGAAAGCGTCTCATTGAATGGGTGGGCTTTCCAGGCCAAGGTATTTAATAAAAACATATTCAGGGATGAGCCTTCAAGCGGCTTAATTAAGACTTATAACGAGCCCAACGGCTTAGGAGTAGCATGTGACACTGGGATAGCTCCAGGAGTTAAGGTAAGAGACGAGTACACCCTCTTGGTTAAGGTGCTTGCCTGGGGGAGCAGTAGGCTTATAGCTTTAAATAGGCTGAAGCGTGCCTTAAACGATATATATATCAATGGAGTACACACCAATATACCAGTGCTAAGGGAGATCCTTGACTCGAAGGATGTTGAAAACGGGATCTACAACACCAGATTCCTCGTGGAGAAGAGGGATGAAATTATCTCTAAGCTCAGAGAAAGAATGCTGCTCCACGCTATCGCATCTATCTCCCTGATCGAGTACGGTAGTAAGGAGGCAAGGAAAATACTTGGAGAAGGCAAGTTGAGTACTGAGAAGATAATGGAGAATGCTTCAAGAACAAAGAGGACAGCATGGTTCTACTACGCCAGGCTAAGGGAGAGGATTAGGAGAAAATAAGGTTGGAGAGGCCTTCCGTCGATGCACGTGTTTTCAACACGTCTTAGATATCAATAGTTTCCTATGCATCATTGACTATATACTATTAATAGATGTATATAGGAAAGCTTTTTATCCCTCATAAGTATTCTTTGAAGACAAGCGAAAAGGTGGTTAAATGAATAAGGAGAACAAGTTCGTTCTATGGCTTGAGGAAGTTAGAAAAGAAGATGTCCCATTGGTTGGAGGTAAGAATGCAAACCTTGGAGAAATGATTAATGCTGGGATCCCAGTACCACCTGGATTTGCTGTTACAGCATACGCATTCAAGTACTTCCTTGAGAAGACGGGGCTTGGCGAGAAAATATATGGCATGCTGAGGAAGCTCGATGTAAACAATACTAAGGAACTTGAGGAGACAACCGCGAAAATAAGAGAAATGATAATGAACCAGCCTATGCCTCCAGAAGTAGAGGAGGAGATAAAGAAGTACTATATCGAGCTGGCAAAGAAGCTAGGTATGGATCCAAACAAGCTTAGAGTAGCTGTTAGAAGTAGTGCTACAGCAGAGGACCTGCCAGAGGCTAGTTTCGCCGGACAACAGGACACCTATCTAAACGTGTATGGAGCCGACAGCGTAGTATACCATGTTAAGAGATGCTGGGCAAGCCTCTTCACCGCAAGAGCAACATTCTACCGTGTTGCCCAGGGCATTCCACATGAGAAAACATTCATGAGCGTAACGGTTCAGAAGATGGTTAACAGCAGAAGTGCAGGCGTAATGTTCACACTCCACCCTGTAACAGGAGATGAGAATGTCGTAGTGATAGAGGGTAGCTGGGGTCTAGGTGAGTCAGTCGTAGGCGGTAAGGTTACTCCCGACGAGTTCGTTGTGGATAAGAAGACACTTAGCATAGTGGAAAAGCACATCAATAGAAAGATATTCATGATAACATTCGATCCAGCTCTAGGTAAAAACGTCCACTTGAAATGGGATGATCAGAAAGGTAGGTGGGTTGCTGAGGAAGGCGAAAACATTAGCCCGCCCCTAGCTCAGGTAGCCAATCCAGATAAGCAGGCATTGACAGAGGAAGAGGTTAGGAAGCTTGCTGAGCTGGCATTATTGATCCAGAGGCACTATGGTAAACACATGGATATTGAGTGGGCAATCGACTCTGACCTACAGTTCCCAGCCAACGTATTTATTGTGCAGGCAAGACCAGAGACGGTTTGGAGTACCAGGAAGGCTAAGGAAGCCGAAAAGAAACCAGAGGAGGTAAAGGGTAAAACCGTGAAGCTAGGTGAAGCAAAAGTACTAATTAGGGGGCTGCCAGCTTCACCAGGTATTGGTGCTGGTGTTGCTAAAGTCATATTCGACCCGAAGAGCAAGGAGGCCATGGAGTTCAAGGAAGGTGACATACTGGTAACAAAGATGACTGATCCTGATTGGGTACCATTAATGAAGAAAGCTAGAGCAATAGTAACCGATGAGGGAGGCATGACAAGTCACGCTGCAATAGTTAGCCGTGAGCTGGGTATTCCAGCAGTCGTTGGAACAGGCAACGCCACACAGGTCATTAAATCTGGTGTTGAGGTAACTGTTGATGGTGGCAGGGGAGTAATATATGAGGGTATAGTTGAGGAACTAGTAAAGCCAAAAGCTGAGGCGAAGACCGAGGGAGTAGTTGCAGCAGTAGGTATCAGCCCTGAGCAACTACTGCCATTATACCCTGTCACGGCTACAAGGATATACATGAACCTCGGTGAGCCAGACGCTATTGAGAAATACAAGGATCTACCCTTCGATGGCATAGGCCTAATGAGGATAGAGTTCATATTCACTGACTGGGTACAGTATCACCCATTATATCTAATTGAGATAGGTAAGCCGGAAATAGTCGTCAACAAGCTGGCTGAGGGTATAGCTAAGGTTGCACAGGCAATATATCCAAGGCCAGTTGTAGTGAGATTCAGCGACTTCAAGACAAATGAGTACCGTGGATTGAAAGGTGGCGAGAAATATGAGCCTGAGGAGAGGAACCCGATGATAGGATGGCGTGGAGTCAGCAGGTACATTCACCCGAAGTATGAGCCAGGCTTCAGGTTAGAGGTTAGAGCCATTAGGAAAGTAAGAGAAGAAATGGGATTGAGCAACGTATGGGTAATGTTCCCATTTGTCAGGACAACGTGGGAGCTTGATAGAGCCATTAAGATAATGGAGGAGGAGGGATTAAAGAGGAGTAAGGACTTCAAGGTATGGGCAATGGCTGAGGTACCAAGCATAGCACTACTGGCTGATAAGTTCGCTGAGTACGTTGATGGATTCAGTATAGGTAGCAACGACCTCACGCAGTTGGTGCTTGGTGCAGACAGAGACAGCAATATACTCGCTGAAATGGGCTACTTTGATGAGAGAGATCCAGCTGTACTAGAAGCGATTAGAATGATAATTGAGAAGGCTCATAGTAAGGGAGCTACTGTAAGCATTTGTGGGCAAGCTCCAAGCGTATACCCAGAGATAGTGGAGTTCCTGGTAAGGCTAGGAATAGATAGCATAAGTGTCAACCCAGACGCAGTGATATCAACAAGGAGGCTAGTGGCAAGCGTTGAGAGAAAGATCATGTTAGAGAGGTTGAATAAGATAATTGAGAAGCTGAAGGACTTCGAGTAATTTTTCCCTAAAAATCATTTTTAATCCTTTAACCCGTTCAGCCAGCGATCAGCACTGGTAATATTAATCTAAATATGTTTTCCACAAACGTTTATATAGTATATACTATCTCTATTATTTCTTGGTGGAACCATGGCCAGGAAGGTAGTTATACTGGGGGCTAGTGGAAGAGACTTCCACAACTTCAACGTGTTCTATAGGGATAACCCTAACTATAGGGTCATAGCATTTCTCCAGACCCAGATACCGGGTATCTCGGGCAGGCGTTATCCACCATCGCTGGCTGGATCATTATATCCCGATGGTATCCCGGTTCTAAGCATGGATTACCTGGAGGAAATAGTTAAGACGTATGGGGTGGAAGAGGCTGTACTAGCCTACAGTGATTTAACTTATAGTGAATTAGGCTCAGTCCTCTCCCGTGTTACATCCCTAGGGTTAACCTTCAAGATCCTGGGTCCCATGGATACCATGCTTGAGAGTATAAAGCCTCTCATAGCTGTTACAGGTGTTAAAACAGGAGCCGGTAAAAGCATGGTTTCAAGAGAAGTAGCCCTTGAATTGAAGAGACGAGGGCTGAGGGTTGGGGTGGTTAGACATCCAATGCCATATGGGGATCTAGAAAAATCAGTTGTTCAGAGTTTCCACAGCTTTGAGGACCTGGATAGGTATAATGCAACAATAGAGGAGAGGGAGGAATATGAGCACTACTTGAGGCTGGGGTTCTCGGTTTACGCCGGGGTTGACTATGGCAGGATACTTAGAGTACTTGAATCCGAGAACGATATAATACTATGGGATGGAGGCAATAATGACTGGCCATTCTATAAGCCAGACTTCATGATAACTGTTGCAGACGCTATGAGGCCTGGAATAGAGGTTTCATCG
>NZ_JBMFMW010000010.1:0-20415 GCF_049970475.1 Desulfurococcus sp. | reverse complement strand
GTCTTCTCGAATCAGCCTCGCCCCCTTATCCCGGGTGTTTCGGGAAGATGAAACACCTACACGGCAAAAAGTATATGCAATAATAATAGCGGAAGACTAACACCAACACATATAAATTGCTATAAAATTAGGAAATAATTTGGCGAGGCTTATTTGGTATTATAAAGATGTTAAAGACTGGTGTGTGGTCTTGGAGAGTATTCACAGGATAATCCTGCCGAGCAAGGTAATTATTGGCCCAGGCGCCATCAAGAGTATCGTGGAAATCGTTAACGAGGTAGCTGGGAGATCGAAGAATATAGGGGTAGTAACCGGTGAAAACACCTATAGGATCGGTGGTAGGATAGTCGAGGAGTACCTCGGTGGACATAGTAAAGTAGAGACCTGGATAGCCGGAGACGCCTCGATCTCAACAGCCGAGAAGATATCGTTGAAGGCCAGGGAGAACAACATAGGCTTAGTCATAGGTGTTGGGGGAGGACGTGTTATAGATGTAGCGAAATACATTGCGTTTAAAAACAATATAGACGTTGTGAGCGTGCCATTAGCACCCAGCCACGATGGCATAGCAAGCCCCTTTGCAAGCCTTAAAGGGACTTCAAGGCCCACGAGCATATATACCAGAACCCCCTTCGCCATCATAGCGGATACAGACCTAATATCCACAGCACCCAGACGCCTGATTTTATCAGGTGTGGGCGATCTACTCGGTAAGCTCGTAGCCGTTAAAGACTGGCGTCTAGCCCACAAGTTAAAGGGGGAATACTATGGTGAATACGCTGCCCAGTTAGCATTGTTAAGCGCTAAACACGTCTTGAAATACCACGAGCTGATAGGATCTGGGTCTAGGGAAGGGTTGAGAATCCTTGTTGAAGCATTAATTAGCAGCGGTGTAGCCATGTGTATAGCCGGGTCAAGCAGGCCTGCGAGCGGTAGCGAGCACCTCTTTAGCCATGCATTAGACTTGGTGGCTCCGGGTAGGGCGCTACACGGTGAGCAAGTCGCCTTGGGGACAATAATAATGCTGTATATTTACGGTGATAGCAGATGGAGGCTCGTCAGGGATGTAATGCAGAGAATAGGGTTGCCGACGACTGCAAGGGATCTAGGCTTCAGCCCAGAGGAAGTAGTGAAGGCTTTAACGATAGCACACACCATTAGGCCTGAAAGATACACTATACTTGGCGAGACAGGGTTAACACAGGAGGCTGCTTACAGGATCTTAAGGGAGACAGGTATTATTTGATTTCAAAAACTTTTAGCTCCTGCTTACTACTTCCTGGAAGACTATGGATGAGACTGTATCCTTGAATAACTCCATGATGTCTGCTGCTAGAGCTATCTTAGAGTAACTTATATCCTTCTTTGACAGGTATTTACCAGGTATCGTTACAAATAGTTTTTTCTCTGCCTCGCTGAGGCTTACCTCTATTTCCTCACCAGGTATCTTCAGGTATCTAGATGATAATGCCTTAATCTTCTCAATGGTGTTCTCGAGCTTCTTGACTATTTTAACCTTATACACGAGTGTCTTACCGGCGAGCGGGTGGTTGAAGTCGATTGTGACTCTTCCACCGCTGATACTCTTAACCACCCCGCGGGCACCACCGATCTCGACGACGTCGCCCACGTTAATGCTGTACCCTCTCTTCTGGAATTCTCTTAGACTAAATGTCTTGATTTTATCAGGGGATCTCTCACCAAATGCTTTTTCAGGAGGTAGCTCAACCTCTACCTCGCTTCCCACATCATGTTTTAATAGTTCTTCTTCAACATTCTCGTTGAGCCAGCCTCTACCAATGATTAATAATGTGGGGCCATAGACCCTATCGGCTTCGTAGATGTTTTCCTTCTTGGCTAGCTCGGCGTCCGTGGTGTCAAGCAATGTGTTTGTATCCTTTACCCGTACATTATATTCCACCAATACGAAGTCGCCCTTGCTTAAAGCCATATAGCTCACCATGAGCATTCGTGTTGTATATAGTGTTTCAACCGGGATACATTAAAAGACTTAAGTCTTATTTTAAATTTAACCTTTCCATCAATACCTATATTGCTTTATAGTATTCATCGTTGAGGTGATGCAGGATTTTAACTGCCTTCCCCTTCTTAACACTACCGTTCTTAATGACCTCCGAGTCTATTAGCGCTGATCCAATAGCGATAGACCTCCTGGTTTCTTCATCTATGATGACGACTATATCGCCGACTTTGAAGTCGCCTATAATACTCCTTATACCAGGCACCATTAAGTCGGCTCCTCTTAGAAGCGCTTGTACAGCGCCTTTATCAACTATGATGCTTGGCAGCGTGATTGAGTGTTGAGGGTTTTTAAGGAGGTATCTTAGACAGGGTATCCATTGATCACCGTGTTTGAGAAGAGCAGGTGTCTTATTTACAAGTATAAATATATTGCCCCCGTCCTCATAGTACTCGAATAGATCCTCCTCTGAAACCGGCAACCCATACCTCTGGAACTCCTTGATGAATTGCTTCTTATCCTTCTTGGAGAGCGGGTAGCGTTTCATGGTTTAACACCTAGTTTAGCCATAGGTTGTATTTATTGGTTGAAAAGTAGGTGTAAACCAGAACCAAGCCACTATAACGGGTCTCAGGCGAGCTCGTTAAAAGTTAGAATAGTTAGCTCGGGTGTTTTAAACGTTATTTTCCCCAGCCTGGCTCCAATCAGTATTTTAACCCGTTTCTCCACTACGGCATCAATCAGTCTCTGAGTTATAATACCATCAAATACAATGGCGTGTATTTTCTCAGGCTCGGAAGCCTGAATCTCTGAGACGAGATCTCTCACGGGTATCCTTTTTACTTGGTCCCACTGGCTAGAGTAAAATATGGCTTCGAGCGTTCCATATAGGCTCTTGATATCCTCAATTAATTTAACAGGGAGAGATAGTGTCTCGGTGATTTCCTTTGCAACCTTCTCAGGAGGTTTAACCACCTCTTCAGGTAGCTTATGAAGCCTCCTCTGTATTTGTATGAGCAACTGAGCCTCCTTGTTGCCTTGTTTAACCTGCTCTTCTAGGTACTGGAAGATCTCTATTTTCTTCTTTAGTGCCTCCTCTATTTCACGACTACTTAACTCCTCTACCTCGCGACCAGGTGGCGCACGCGCTATATAGTCTATCTTCGCGTTCCTCAGTACTTCCTTCATTATTAAGTCTCCGCCATGATCCCCATCCACGAATAGCGTTGTCTTCTTCAGCTCAGCAAGCTTTTTAATAGTATCCGGTACTCTCCTAGCGCCTCCTAGAGCTATTATGTTGGTGTACCCATAGCGCAACAGGTTTATAACGTCTGCCCTCCCCTCCACGATTATTATTTCCTCAGCTTTATCGACATCGGGTCCTGCCGGAAGTTCCTCAGGCCCATATGAGACGGGCTCGGGGACCTTCAGGTATTCCTGGATCGACTTAATGAGCTCTTTTACATCCGGGGTCTTCTCCTTACCCCATCTTCTAAGTATTTCTACTGTCCTCTCCATTATCTTCTTTATCTTCTCCATCCTTAAGTCTACTATGTCTACTATTGATATAGATGCGTCGTAGGGGCCTACTTTATCAACGGTCTCAATTAATGCGGCAAGTAATGCTGTCTCCACACGATCGAGGTTACTTGGGATCAGGATCTCGCCGGTGGTCTTACTGCCCTGGGTCTTAGTATTAACCTGTATTCTACCTATACGCCCCTTATCCTGTAACACCCTTAGATCGAACTCGTTTCCAAATAATCCTTCAGTCTGCCCAAAGATGGCGCCAATTATATCGTGCTTCTCGACTACGCCATCGATTTCTATCCTAGCCCTTATAAGATACTTGGCCATTTACTATACACCATCAAAATAGATTTTGTTGTAAGGGA
Organism: Desulfurococcus sp.; assembly: GCF_049970475.1. Classification (NCBI taxonomy): domain Archaea; kingdom Thermoproteati; phylum Thermoproteota; class Thermoprotei; order Desulfurococcales; family Desulfurococcaceae; genus Desulfurococcus; species Desulfurococcus sp. The sequence goes on along the minus strand of NZ_JBMFMW010000010.1, from coordinate 16,539 downwards.
CTAATATTACATGGTGTTTATTTGAAATAATTATCGGAAACCCTATTATACTATTCTTATCCTGTTAACCTTCTTATTGGCCCAGTTGTAGTGTCTAATCCTCTTACTCCTGCCGAAGCCGCATGCAGCACAGTATCCCTTAGCGACATTGAAACTATGACGCCCGCACCTACGGCATCGTATATGTGTTTTACTCCTCCCGTGTTTACCCATACTGGTTGTGCCTTTAACCATTTAGCTCACCCGTGTCACCTTTACTCTCCGAGGGGTGAGATCAATACAACGGTGTCTCCCCTGATGACGATCGTGCCTAGTTTTCTCGTGGAGCCATTGCTCAGTATTTCCTCAGCATCATCCAGCACTATGTTTAAATGCTGGTCAAAGCTTCTAAGCTTTCCTCTAAGCGGGATATTATCCTTGGTTTTTATCAAGACATGTTTCCCAAGGTTTTCTTCGAGTATTTTATGCGCTGTCTCGCTCATACGATCCCACCTAATAAATTATCATTGCATACTAATTATTACTGGATCTACTTAATGACCTAATCAAGCATAACCTTATAAATCTACACTTACAACTGGAAGCCCTCGCCCTCAAGGGCGGGAAGAGGTTATGTCTTCTTGGTGTAGTCGAACAGGCTTTTCCTGCCAGCTGTGCTGGCTACTTTTTTCAATTGTGTATCGGTTACTCCAAAATACTCTAGGATCCTTAGTGCGGCAGGTATTATTTGGTGATCAATATAATATATAGTGTCCACTAGCTTGGGGTCCTTCACGAACATATAGGGTTCGGCTCTATCGGATATCTTGCCGGAGCCCTTTACAACAATATATCCTATTTTATCACCGACCTCTATCTTCATACCCATCCTCTTCATTTTTCTAGCTGCATTCACATGGGGGGCTTCCGCCTCGTATTCCTCAACGCTTTTCGTAAGGGTCTTCCATATAATTAGTTTTTCAAGGGGTATTCTACCCTGGTTCAACTCCGCTATGATGTTTCTCACGTATTCTATTGCCTTCTCGATGTTTTTCTCGCTTAATAGGATCTCGGTTACCTTCTCCTGTACCTCCTTAGCTATCTCAGCCCAGTCTCCTCTCACAGCCTCGAATCCAACTATGTCTACTCGTCCGTCTTCAAGTAGCCCGGCATACCGTTTCTTTGCCTCTGTGAAGAAGACCCTCTTATACACCTTGTCTATTTTTATCTCGAAGCCCAGCTCGCGTTCGACGTACTCTGAGAGCCTGGTTATTTTATCAGGTATGTTTTCAACAAAGAGGGAGTCGGTGTCGCCATATATTACTTTAAGCCCTATTACCCTAGCGTAATCTATGACACTTAATATTGTTCTACGGCCCCATGCTGTAACAGCTTCCGCGCACTCCTTGCAATACCATCTAGCTGCTACCCACCCCATGTACCCGTATGTCGCGTTAGCTAATACCTTGATCGCCTTCTGTCTCTCATCAAGCAATCTATACTCCGGTGAATCCGTCTTATACTTCTTCATCTCCCCCCTTATCTGTTTCCTCAGTGAGAGCAGTATCTGAAGTACGCCTTTGAAGAATCCAGGTGGCTCCCTCAGGAAGCAGTGCTTAACCTCGGGTGCTACATAGTGTTCACTCTCACGGCATACACCCTCCCTTATGATGGTGTCTGGCCCAATATTGTACTTTATCATAATGTTAGGGTACATGCTTGTGAAATCCAGTACAGCAATGTTCTCGTGTATACCAGGTAATGGCTGCAGCACCACCGCCCCCTTGTAGGGCTCGACCTCTTTCTCAATTCTATTCGGGATCAATTCATCCCTGCGGAAGGCCTCCCTCATTAAAAACCATTCAAGCCTATTCCCCACGCTGGCCGCTCCAACTTGATCCAGGGGAAGCCCTGTTATACTCGACAACTGCATTGCAAAAGGCAGGAACTTCTCTGCCAGACCCATTGTTGACTCTACATCATCTAAATTATATCGCAACAACAAGGGTTTTCTTGCCGGATCTCTCCAGTACCTTGGGAACTCTATGTAGTCGATGAGTACTCTCTCACTTCTCTTCATTACACCTAGATAGTCAGCCACGATGTCCAGGCTCTTTAACTTCACCTCTGGTATTTCTTCAGCGAAGTTCAAGAGATCCACATGGATTCTTCCAGGTATTGATATGTGTCCATAAGTGCTTTGAGAGGGCTGTCCATCCCGTCTACGGCCTACATCAAGCTTTAAGTTGTTTACTCGTGCACGCTCCATTAGGTAGGGCCAGTCGAACCTGCTACTGTTATACCCCACTATTATATCGGGGTCGTACCTGAGGATATAGTCTGTGAATTCCGTGATGACATCTTTATCGCTTAATTCTTCAGCTATAAACTGCTTGACCTCGCCGCTGCTTGTTTTCCCCCCTATTATTATAACGGGGTCTCTCTCCGGATGGGGTGTACCGGTTTCACTGTATACCTCTATATCGAACGCCATTACCCGTAGATCCTTAGGCGGCCTAGTATCCCCTATGGGTTTAATGGAGCTTACAACCTCGTAGAAGCGTGTGGCCCTGTATTTAGCTGGAACAGGGGCCTCCATCACTTCTGCAATATGCCATCCACATGGCTCTAACCCGTGGTCTAGGAGATACCTCATGCTGAACCTTATATCAGCCTCTAGTACATCTACTACCTCACTAATCTCCTTTATCCTCTCCCTATACTTTCTAACATACTCTGGGATCACGGTTGTGATCCTTAATGCTTTAACTGGTTTCCCGAAGTACTTCTTCTCAGTCGGCTTCACCTCGATTATAGGCGACTCAGCCTCGCTGAAGGCTCTTATCTTCCTGGCTACGGTTTCAGCATCTATCCTCTCATTTATAATGGCGTAAAAATATGGACGGAACCTCCTGTCTCTAAGTACTACTCGTTCACCATTACGTGTGATACCCCATAGGATTACATGGGGTTCCTTGCCAACAACCTCATAAGTTACGTCTAAAAGGTAAAATTCGATCTCCATTGTTTTTTCACGCTTCAATAATATGATATCTTAATACGCTCATAAAGCTATTACTATAGAGAAAGCATGCAGATGCTGTGTCAGCTGAAGGTGTAGTTGATGAGGGTACTGGAGGAGGACTTGAGAAATGGATACATAAGGATCCTAGTGGAGGACATCGATGACTTATGGATATTATTCATGGTTCTTAGAAAGGGGGATATAGTCTACGCTAGAACGAGCAGGGAGGTTAAGCCGGGTGAGGGTGGCAGTAGTAGAAGGATACCGATGGTTCTCGGGCTACGCGTCGAGGCAATTGAATTCCAGGAGTTCACGGAGAAGCTGAGGATCAGAGGTATTGTTGTGGAGGGGCCAGAGGAATTCGGGGTAAAGGGTCACTATCACACGATCGCTATTGGTGTGGGAGACCAGTTAGCCATAGTGAGAGAAACCTGGAGTAAGCATAGTCTAGACCTCTTGAAGAAGGGGGTTAGAAGGAGGAGAATACTATTAGTGTCAATAGACTATGATAGCGCATGTATAGCCGTTTTAACCGAGCAAGGAGTGAAACACCATAGTGAGATACAGTCAGATCTCCCGGGAAAAATGTATAGGGTTGAACACGAGGAAATATTGGACGAATACCTAAGTAAGGTAGCCTCGGCATTAAATAATGTTATACAGCAGGAGGAAATAGATGCAGTGATAATTGCTGGACCAGGCGACTTGAAGAACAAGCTCGGTGAAAACATAGGGAGAGACAACAGGAAACATGTATACCTGGATACAACCTCTACAGGGGGATGCCAGGGGATTTCAGAGCTACTTGGCAGGGATGTGGTTAAACAGGTTGTCGGGGATTTAAGTATTGTTAAGGCTAAAGAAGTAGTTGAGGAGTTTAAGAGGCTCATTATAAAGGATCCTCAGCTCGTAGCATACGGCGTGGATGATGTATACGAGGCGGTAGTGTACGCAGCTGTCTCAAGAATTGTTGTAGCCGGTGACCTACTTCACGAGCCCGATGATGAAAGGCGCGCCCGCGTATACGAGATCCTTGAGAAAGCATATGAAACCGGTGCAGAGGTGGTAATAGTCCCCGGGAAAAGCGATGTAGGCCTCGAGGTCCAAGGGTTCGGCGGGGTAATAGCAGTGCTCAGGTATAGGTTATTTCGTGGAGAGCATTCTCCTTAACACACCATTCTCTCGCGATAGCTCTCTCAACGCGTCCTCGAATGTTTCATCGGATGCCAGGTAATACTTGATGAAGACGCCTGTTCTCCCTATACTGCTTCTCCTGGTTAAGACTCTCTCTCTTTCCAGCACGGTCTCTATGCTTATATCGAGCCTCCTTGCAACGTATTCCTCAAAGCCTTTCACAGGTAGTTCATAATGTCCTTTAATAGTGGGATCTATGAATATAAGTGACTTGTTAACGCCGGGGACTCTCTTACCCTCTAATATTCCGTTGTAGCCTAGTACACCTCCAAATCTATAGAACTCGTATTCCCTCGGCTTGAGCTTCAATAGGGGAAAGCTCACGCTTATTCTTTCCTCTTGGTCAAGGATTATGTATGCCTTAGGCGTGTTTGATGGGGTAGCCATTATTATTACGCGTTCATAGGGTTTAACACCATGTTTCTCTAGTATTGTCTCAATAATATAGCTGGGTATGGTGTCCGGGATAAATACATCTATATCGCTTCCTCTCCATACATCACCCCTGGCTATACTACCATGAACGTAAGCGTTTAACCCGTTGTCCACGAATATCTTTAGTAATTCCACTGCTTTCTCCCTGAGCTTCTTAAGTAGTTCCCAGTGGTCTGGAGTGTATACTACTTCTCTAAATTCGGGTGTTGTCTGTGGTTGAATCCTCTTCAAAGGCTGGCACCGTTCAATACCCTTAATGCCTTCTATACTGTTTGATCTCCTTATTCTCGTTTTATATATTGGCGACTGACTCGATTTATCATATATGAGTGATTCAAGGTATTAAATAGGGTGGAGGGTATTATACTTTGAAGAATATATCTGGTGAAACGCTTGGATATACTATACATCTTTATTGCCTCACTGCTAGCGTTTTGGGTTGTCGTGAACTTGTTTTATAGGTACTTCCTTGCGGGTAAGTATAGTAGTATTGAGATACATGGGTATGTAGTGTTAGTGATCAAGAGAAAGACAGAGGGGAGGGCTTCTCCCTCTGGGGAGGCTGGGTTGCTGCATAATATAGTTCTAACAATACTCTACTTCGTCTCCCTGACTCTATTCTTCTATATGGTGGCTATCTCCATACTCAATAGGCTCTATATAGGTAGTACAGGGGTTGTAGTACTCGTACCCGGGGTAAACGTTGTTGGCATGGATGCATTACTATTCATTATTGCTGCAAGCATTAGTGCATCACTACATGAACTCTTCCATGCGCGGTTGGCTATAAGGAACGGTATACCAGTTAAATCCTTCGGCATCATGCTTGCCCTCATCATACCACTCGCATACGTGGAGGTTGAGGAAGAGGAGTTCCGGAGAACTAGGGTTTTAAAGCGTCTCGGAGTTCTTTCAGCTGGTGTCGCGGTAAACCTTATCCTAGCAACAGTATCCCTTGTACTATTACCACTAGCAAAGTCTCCAATAGGTATGTTAGTGACCGATGTAGAACCAGGGAGCCCAGCATACAGATATGGTATACATGCATACGATGTGATTACGAGTATAAATGGGAGTCTGGTTAAAAGTATAAACGATATACCTGTTGTCAAGATGATCGCAAAGCCGACATCGCTTAATTTAACTGTTTGGAGAAGGGATACAGGTTACGTGAATTTAGTCATCCCTATTGGAGTGAATGATGAGAGGATAGGGATATACTTGTCTAGCTCGCCTAGAATAGAGCTCCTCGAGTACTTAGGCGGGTTACCCGCGTTCCTACTCTACAAGTTCTTACTATGGATGTACACGATTAACTTAAGCCTCTCAATACTTAATGCCGCACCATTATTCATAACCGATGGTGGTAGAATAATCAACGAGCTCGCTGGAAACAAGTATGGAAACATAATAAACATCATCGGCGTAATAATACTGCTCTTAATACTGCTCCCATAGAACCATGAAAACATGATTAATAATCTCTGATGCAATAATATTATTATGCCGTGGACGTAGGGAGGGCCCGGCTCTAGCCGGGTCAGATAACCATGGATCAACCAGGACAACCGGCCATCCCCCACGTCAGGTAATGACCCCCGCCCCATGGGGCTGGTGGAGGTGGAGCCCCCTCTGGAGGGAGGGGGTGAACCACCTTAGCCAGGGGAACCCGGCCAGGCCCGGAAGGGAGCAACCTAACCCTGGACACCAGCGTTCATGGGTTTAACCGGGGTTGAACCGGCGTGGATAAGGCTCTGGCCGGTTGTCCTGGTTGATCCATGGGGCTACGTCCACGGCTTCTTGTTAAGTATTATAACTTCTATATTTAACAGTTTTCTCCAATTAACTAGATAACTAGATATCTGGTATGTTTTTCAGCCCTGAGCCTGTTAATACTAGTAGTACTTTCTTGCCTGAAAGCTGGTTCTTAATCTTTTCTAGTGCAGCATAAATGGATGCAGAGGTTGGTTCTACAAGGAATCCAAGCTCCCATAGTTCCCTCCATGCCCTCAGTATTTCGGTATTGCCGACTAGGATGACGTCTCCCTGGTATTTATGCAACGCATTAACTATTTCATTCAGTCTAGGCGGGTTTGGAACCATTATTCCATCCGCGAGACTCGAGTCCTCTCCCGGCTGAGTGACTCCTTTAAATGCTTTATAAACTGGTTGTGTGCTATAGCCTTGAACACCTATGAATCTAGGCATCTTGGTTATCCAGCCTGCTTCAAGGGCCTTCTCGAATCCTTTTACTAATCCAAGGAATAAGCCACCTGATCCTATTGGCGATATAACGTAGTCGGGTACATCCTCTTCGAGAACCTCCCAGGCTATTGTGGACGCCCCCATTATATAGAAGTAGCTCCAAGTATGTGCCACGTAGTATGCTCCCGTAAGTGCCTCCTTTAAAACCATTTCAGCTGCATCGCCTCGCGTAGGGGCCTCAATTATTTCCGCATCGAGCGCCTTGATGACCTTCTTTTTATCTGGTGGGGCTGTTTTAGGCATGTATATTCTTGTCTTTAAATCGTAGAGTCTTGAGTAGAGGGCTACCGAGATACCTGTGTTACCGCTGGTATCCTCGATAACATTCTTGAAGCCTAATTTATAGGCATAGTATATGGCTAGTGCTGAACCCCGGTCCTTGAAGCTACCGCCTGGATTAAGGTATTCAAGCTTGAAGAGAAGTGTCATTCCATCGATTTTCTCCTCAACTAGTGGTGTGTTACCCTCCCTCCTTGTCTTCTCTGGTTTCAAAGGTATTGTACCGCCATATTTCTCCCAGATATTCTTCGAGCTGGTTTTCTCAAGCTTACCATCGTAAACAAGATCTAGGGGTCCACCACAACGAGGACATCTCCAATGGTATTCACTAAACGCGTCAGCCTCGAAACCACAATGGTTACACTTCCACTTCATGAAAGATCTCCAGGGTAATTTATTTTGCCTCTATCAATAACTAACTTTAGAAACCTAATAAAATTCTTTAGGATTTAGAACCCACAACAGTTCCCCAAAGGTTTTTATAATGGGATTCAAGATTTATTAATGGCTTATTGGGATACGTTCACACAGTTAACTAGTGGTGATTAAATATGCCGAAAAAGAGGGAGAGTAGAGGTAGGAGGAAAGGAGATAAGGGTAAAGTAGGATATGTACAATGTGATCAGTGTGGGAGGAGGGTTCCGGAGGATAAGGCTATATGTGTTACAAGAATGTATAGCCCTGTGCCTCCCCAGCTAGCCGAGGAGCTTGAGAAGAAAGGGGCAATAATACAGAAATACCCGGTGAGGAAATGTTATTGTATATCATGTGCAGTGCACTTAGGCATAGTGAAAGTACGTCCCGAGGAAGAAAGGAAGGAGAAACCTGCATTCACCTAAAGGTGTCAATAACTATCGGCTCCATGTGCTGAAAATATTCTTTCAGCGCAATTTCACCTGAGAGCTGTTGTTTATGGTTTTTATTGATGTCCTCGGGTTCATCATGGTGCGGCTTAGAGTCGCCTACAGCGGTTCATCAACTATCGGAGACTCTGGGTCCACAAGCCAGATTTGTAGTCTTCTAGAGTTAAGCTAGTATATAACTTAAAGAGTCTCTGATAAAAAACACCCGAATTCTGAGGCGACGACTGCTTCTCTAACCTTATAGAGTTCATCTCTGAGTGTGCCACAGGTTGTAGTTAATTTCATGGAAATACTCTAGGGGTTATCTCTCCCGTCAATACCTCTACGTCGGAAACCAGGTGTTGCTACTGAGCACAGTTTTCGTTATTCGATGAAACAACCTACCGATTATAGTTACAGATGTAACCCGGAATAGATGCGGGAAACCGATGAATCATTCAAGGGATCTTCACTACTTCAGGACGGGGAGGAGGACAATAGTTTAATCGTTATTCCAAGAGCTTTCCTAATGTCTTCTTCGCTGTTTTTAAAGTCCGCATCAGCTGTTAGTAGAGCGTGTATCTGTGCACCTTGTTCTTTCATGGCCTTAATGTAAGCCAGGTGAAGTAGATCAAGTGTTTTAAGCCTCAATTTCCCTGTTAATTCTATCCCATACGCCAAGGGCTTATAGAATCGACCAATTGGGCTTCTCGAAGACCCTTTCACATTGATATACCTAAAGTTAAACCTTTTCATAATATACAGGATAATGGCTATGAGTGTTACACGCTCACTCATTTCTAGCTTATCTTTTACAGTGGTAAGTAGGTTATGTTGTCTAGCAAGTATGCTTGCAAGTTCAGTTACCACTAGCTCAGACACTACTTTATCTTCATGGGCTTCTAGAGTTTTTCTTGCCTCATCTCTTCTAGGATCCATTGGGTCAAGAGCAGCAACAATCACACTTGTGTCAACGTAGATCAAGGCTTAAAACCTCTCCCGTTCAGCTAGTAACTGTTTCAGAGAACCTTCGAGTTTAATCGGTATATCCCCCTCATCTTCCTCTAGCTCGAAAAGCTTGTTTACAGCCTCAATGATTACTTTAACTCTTCCAACACGCTTAACACCGATCCTAATCAAGTCCCTTAAAGCCTCGCTTCTTGAATTATAAACACCTAGATTCACGAGCTCATCAATAAGTCTCAACGTTTCATCATCGAGTCTAACAGGAACAACCCTACTACCCATAATATATCCCTAAGTATACATATACGTATACGTATTATAAAGCTTTCATTGATGCTAAGGCTATTCCATATTCGAGGAAAGATCATAACAGCCACAGATATCAAAAGCTCCTATGTTAAATACTAGTATATACTGGGCGATTCAAATGTACAAGTATTAACGTGATCTTAACGAATTCTAGGTGTGGAATATTCATTAGTATTGATAGGTGATATGTAGTATAGGTTTACTGCATTATTACAACTGAAAGCCTCGTCCTTTTAGGGCGGGGAGGAGGCCAGTTCCTTGATGTGGATAAATATTTAAACAAGTTGATTAATGAATGAGAACAATGTGAAGTAGGGGATGCATATGGTTAAAGTGAGAAAGGTAGTATTGGTGACCGCAGAACACCACCCATACCATAAATTATGGGCAAAGATAGCTGAGGCCCTGAGTAAGAAGATGGGTGTTGAGCTCGAGGTAAGGAAGGAGGATTACGTATATCTAGTAGAATATGGTGATAAAGATGACCTTGGCATGTCATGGTTACCGCAGATACTCGTGGAACTGGATGATGGAAGAGTACAATGGGTTCTCTCGCAGCTTCCATTAAACGAGAGATTACAACCAGACGAGGAGAAGGCATTAGAGGTCATGGTTAATAAGCTGAGAGAACTAGGAGTTGAATTATAGTAGGCTTGAAAGTTCATAGGGGTTTTCAATGTACTTTGTCCCATTTGTTCCTACGCCCTATCCTGTTGTTAGGGAAATGCTTAAGCTTGCCGGTGCAGGCAAGGATGACGTATTATATGACTTGGGATGCGGTGATGGGCGCATCCTCGTAGTAGCTGTGAAAGAGTTTAACGTGAAGAAGGCTGTCGGGATCGAGAGAGATAGTGAGAGGGTTAAAGAGGCTGTGAGAAGGATAAACGAGGAGGGGATAAGTGATAAAGCAATAGTTATACAGGGAGACTTCTTCGAAACCGATATCAGTGAGGCAACGATAGTAACGCTTTTCCTATTAACATCCGTCAATGAGGTGCTACGCCCCAAGTTCGATAAAGAGCTAAGAGATGGAACCAGGATCGTGAGCCACGAGTTCAGGATACCTGGCTGGAAGCATGAGAAAATGATTGAGGTAAGGGATGATAACGGCTTAACACATGTAGTGTACCTATATATTAAAGGTAGGCATCTGTAGGTATGTTACTGTTTTCTGGGTTGTGGGTCTTTTAAGAGTTTTGTAGGATGCTTAATGCTCTCCTTGCTTTACCCGTTTAAATTTATAAGCGCTAGATTCTTTAAGTCTATTGGCGACCCCTTAGCTCCCCGAGACCCATGGCTGGCCACGGGGAGGGAGCCGGGGAAGGAACCATGATAAACCACCCCACGAAGACCCAGAAAACCTGGGGCGGGAAACGGTTTCCTAGTATTAGGTACCTAAATTACACTTGATCCTCCTAGCGAAGATGATGTACCCTGTGTGACCCACCATCCTGGTGAAGGGTCTAACCGCATCCCTATCTACTTTATACTCTCTAAGTAATACTTCATAGGAATGTATATCGGTGAAACAACCGGATTCCTGTAGTTTCAACACTGTTTTTTCAACCTGGTTAATCGTTGGAACATAGACTAATAGCGTCCCGCTTGTCTTTATTAACCCTGCAACGGTGTTTACAGCGTTCCAGGGATCTGGTATATCCAGGAAGAATGAGTCGAGGGTCTCGCCTAGTGAGACCGGTTCCCTTATATCATGCTTAAGTAATCTAACCCTATTGATTAAGCCAACCCTCTCAAGCCTGGTCTTCGTGTTTTCGAGGCTTTTCTCAGAGATATCGAATCCATATAGTAACCCACTATCCCCAATAATACTAGCCAGCATTACTGTGAGTGCTCCAGAGCCAACTCCGGCTTCACCTATTTTAGAGCCGGGTTTGATTCCTGAGAGGTAGATCATTAAGCCGGCATCCTTCGGGTAAATCACTTGTGTTACACGTTGAACTAGTAGGGAATAGTCGAATGGAAGGGGTTTAAGAATCAGTACTTCTATTCCTCTCGAGGTTTTAACAATGGAGCCATATGGTTTCCCAATCAAATCACTGAGCCTTACAACCCCTTTATCTGTACCTAGGACTCCTTCTTTCCTAGCCTTAACAATAAACCTCCTTTTCTCATCAAACACTATTAATACATCGTCGTTTTCACTTATTATATCGCCTGCACTCATTACTGCTCAGTCCTGGCGTCATTCATCACTAATCAGAAATACCAACCTTCAGCATCGATCCTATAAAAGATTCATGTATCCTTATAAATCTAGGGAAGAGGTAAGCCGGAAAATGAATACGTTCATCTTCAGTATTAAGCCAGTGTACGCTTACAGGATATTCACGGGAATTAAGAAGTTTGAATTAAGGAGGTTTCTCGGCTTATATGTAGATGAAGGCGATAGAGTAATACTATATGTAACCGGGAGAGTGAAGGCCGTTATGGGCGAGTTCACTGCCGGTAGAGTTATAAAGGGGCATCCCGAATACATTTGGAAAAAACTCAGGTCTCTAGGCGATACAGGGGTCTCCGGCGAGGACTACAGTTATATAAGTGGCTCGAAAAACGCTATGGCAATTGAGGTAGTGAATCCTCTAATGTATAGGCAACCAATAAAACTCGTTGTGCTGAGGAGGATCTTTCCTGACTTCAACCCACCTATGAGTATGAGAATTCTAGACCCCTTTGATCCAGTAGTTAAAATAGTTTTCGATAAGGCACGTGGACTCTCCATGAGTAATACAGGATAGTGTATAAGATAGACTCTACTTTTGAAAAACTATATCTCGGAGGCCTCCCTGATCCAGAGCTCCTTCTTTAGTAGATCCCTGATCGCTACCCTTATAACCTCGCTCCTACTACTATACCTACCTATCCTGACCAGCTCATCTATCCCTTCAACGTAGAGCTCAGGCATTTTCACCGTGATTAAACGCATCTTCGGCATAACACCCGACATATTAAACCCCGGTAATATTATGGGCTTCACAGAAAGCTTAAAAATCCTTGACCTAGTTAATGCCCCTAACTCAATAATAGCTTGACGATGTAGGAGAATAATTTACTGTATGAACTACCCACGTAGGTAATGTTATCCTTATTCAACACGTAGACAACCATGTATACCAGGTACATGTATGTGAATGGAGCCAATTGTATGCTGTAGAAACTATACTGTGATCTCCCTCCCATAGCCCATACTATAAGGTAGCCTGTGAATACTCCTACCAGGTAAATCCAGAGGATGCCATACCTCTTGTCCTTGATGATTAACGGAGCCAGCAACACTAGTGATACTAGCACAGTGGACCAAAACGGGTAGAACCCCATAGCTACCACCGTTGGATCCACGTATACAGTAAACCCGTTTACACCTAGAAACCAGTCCCAAGGAGAAGAACTACCCGGACATGGCCCATTACACTTTATGCTTGTATGCCACTCTATAGAACCGAGCAGAGAGTATTTGACCCAGTTGCCTAGACCCATATACCTTATTAATGGTATGGATACGCATGTGAATGCCAGTAGGAATAGTGATGTGGCAGCGAGTATGAATACTATTGTAGTGTAAGCCAGGTTGGCGAAAGAGGGGTTTTTCCTGAGCTCCCTCCTAAGGTAAAGTATTAGTAGTGGTATCAACGTGAATAACCCGGTGAACTTGAATAATCCAGCGATAATGCCGGCTATAAGTGATTCATAGTACTTCCTGTCTACCGCGTAGTGGAATGAGAGTATGGAGAAGAAAGTTGTGAAACCATCTAGGAGTACTATGGAGAAAAGCGTCCTAGTCAATGGATCCACCATGAATAGCAATGAGGTAGCAAATGCAACAACGATATTACCAGTAAGCTTCCTCATAGATGAGTAAACCAGTATTACCGATAATGCTCCAAGCAGCACCACGGGTAGCCTCCAGTATAATGGCTGATCCCCCACGAGGTACATTACGGCCGCAGTGATATACTTGCCTAGCGGCGGGTGCTCTTGGTTGATGTAGTTGTTTATACCATTGTGATCAGGCATCATCCACCCGGGTATTACATCGCTTACACTAATATACTTCTTAATCTCATCGATGAAAAGGGTTAGATTACCCTTGTACCCCGAAGCATAGAATGCCTTTAAATCACTGTAGTCGCTCCGTATGGATACTCCGAGCTTTCCAGCTATCCTCATTATCAGTGAGTAATCTATCTGGCCATTATAGATTATCGTGTAGCCATAGTTATCCTCAGGCATCCTGGGTTCTAATCCGAAAACCTTGACGAGTATAGTGCGTGCGGAGCCTACATACCATACTTCATCAGATACATAGCCCTTACCCATCTTCACCGATTCAAGTTCTTCAAAGTGGTACGCGTTAAGAGCGAAAACCATGATAGCAATCACAGCGATAACAATTACCAGTATTCTCTCCCTAACCAATAAAACCCCCTTCAGCTAAATAGATTACCTACCCTATATTAATAACTGCTCTTGACGGGCTTGCTAGTTTCTCCACATCTATTCTGGGTTTACATCTGTAAAGAAGAAGGCTAAATGGGAAAAAGTTATTAAGTCTTAGATGTAATTCAAAAAACAGGAGCCGGGGTCGCCTAGCCTGGTAGGGCGCCGGCCTGCTAAGCCGGTGGGGGATTCCCCGCGCGGGTTCAAATCCCGCCCCCGGCGTTGTTTCCACACGGCTTCATTTCATTGATGAGACTGTGTTATCCTTCAGGGCTGGGAGAGGTCAGTAGTAGGTCTATACTGTATACTACTGCTAATGCGTTCCTGAATTGAACCACCCATTGGACTGGGTTGTCTAGGGAGGTTGGCTGAGGCGATGGAACTATGCCTAGGATGCTCGATAAGTAGCTGGAAATAGTTGCCGCCTCAAACCATAGGGCGATGATTAAGGCGTTGGCCGCCTCTATTAGCAGGGTTAATAAAGTGTTTCCACGCATCTTTGTTGCTATTAGTGGGAGGAGCGTGATTACAAGTGTCTGTGGAACCATTTGTGGATGTATGCTGTATAATGAAAACATTAATATTGCAATGTATCTCAAGACCTCCTCTTTATCATGAGTAGTTAGAGGCGGGCTCATAGAGTAGAGCGTTAGCATCAAAAATAGCCATAGCCCAGTGTTGAAAGCATATGCGGCTCCCTCACTCAGCTTTGATGTGAGTAGTAAGAAGACTCCGTTATTAAAGGCTGGTTGAAGCATGTTGTTTAAGATGTAGCCTGGATAATCTGGGGCAAGGAATATGATAATAAAGTATGGGGTTAATCCGAACAGTATGCCTGTGATAACGGATTTCCCCTCCATATTGTCTCTGATTACTAGATATATTAGTAAACCCAGTAAGACCATTGTGAAAAAGTTTATTGACATACCAAGCGCTGAGAATAATCCAGCCTTACCCAGCTTACCCTCCCTAATACTTATCAAGGCCTCGATAATAAATGGTAGCGCATAAGTGTCGAAACCGTAGACACCATAAACCACAATGGTTAAAGCATAGAGCGGGTAGAGCCTGGCAGTGAACCGGGTGGATGCCCTGTAGACACTATAGGTGATCGCAATGGCAGAGAGGATCGAGTGAAGCATGTAGGAGATCGTTAGAAAAACACCTGGTCCAGCCGAGTACTGTAGGCCAAACATGGTGATCAATGCTAGGATGAAACCTGCGAGGGGAGGCTGGTTTAACCTGTAATCTATAAAGGGGATGACTAGGGCTGATCCACCCCTGCAAAGAGAAAAAGCATCGTTTCTATCTATCCAGAACCAACTGGCTTGATTACATGGCTCACTATAGAACACGTATTTAACTAGGGCGTATACATCATTGTATAGGGGGGAGCCCAGTATCACATGCTTAAAAACCGCTTCCTGGACTTCTATGGGCATATGTAGTATTATCGATAAAATCACTAGAATAATGGTTACAGCCAACATTAATTTAATGCGGGATTCCAATATCGAACACCATTTATCTTTGTGACATATAGCTTGCTAGCTTTACTCCAACTATGTCCTCCCATTTTATGGAGAGAGCGGATAATAATTGCTCTAACCCGCTCTTCAATAATTCAATATATTTCTCAGGATCTACTTCATGAAGCCTGGTTAACTGTATTGCCTTATAATCGTCCCTGCTCTTTACTTTAACATAGGTTATTATATCGCCTTCCTGCACGCTGATACCATAATCGATTAATTGCTGGGCTGCCTTTACATGTGGTGGCTTCGTTTTATTATAACTTGAAGGAGGCTTGGTTAATGCAACCCTTATCGCTAGATGATCCAATGGTATCTCCTTCCGCTTTAATCCATCATAATATTCTTTCAGCATCTCTCTAAGCCAGTCAACGAACACCACGAAGTTCTCAGGGGTTTCAATAGCCTTCATCTTCTCTAGCATCTCCTTAAATAGCTCCTTAAGAAACTCTGGTGTGTTCCGCTTCTTTGCGACGAGCCCCTTTATCTCGATCCCCCCGTCCTTCATCCTGCCTAGGTAATTCTTTTTCAACCCTGTGAAAACCACGTATGTGAACTCCTTATCCAACTCTATTTCCAAGCCGAGGTTTTCCAGTATCCATTTCTGGAGCATCTCCAGCTGGCTTTGGTTAGGATTCCACACGAAGATAGAGTCGGTGTCGCCATATAATGGCTTTATCCCTAGTTCGGCAGCTTTGAGAATAATTGTTAGAAAAGACTTCCTACCCATGGCTGTAACGCTTTCAGCCACAGCTGGCGAGAATAAGGAGAATCGTTCATCACCGAAGACGCCATAGCTCGCGTTAATGAAGACTTTTATAGCGCGTTGGACAACGTCATACCATGCCAGTAGGTCTTTAGGTAATGTCTTATCCTTTGCTCTCTTCTTGTATATTCCAACTCTAAAATCCCTCAGTATACCCGTGATCTGTGCTGTTAAACCAGGTTTCTCAACGCAGACCACGTGTAGTTTTCTACCCGTTTCATCAATTATATCTATTGTTGACTTACACCAGGGCATATCAACCGTTTCATAGCTTAAATTATATTTTTTAATTATGCTTGGGTACAGTGACGCTATATCTAGTACTGTTACATTGAAGAATATGCCTCGTGGAGGCTCAATTACCAGTGCACCAGCGTATTTCTTACCTTCGATAGTCGCTTTTGTACCTGCTTTACCAGCATACCTTCTTATATCCTCACTATTAGGTATAAGATATCCCAGCCTCCTATGCTACCAGAAGAACTGGTTCTG
>NZ_JBMFMW010000009.1:20050-20733 GCF_049970475.1 Desulfurococcus sp. | reverse complement strand
AACATATAAAAACAAAAACAATTCATGAGGGCTCTCACTCTAATGGTGGGTGTCTATTATTGAATTGGTTCGATGACGAGGTAACAGATGCGGCTACGCAGGCCATCCTATATGGTACATCCACGGTTATACAAATAATTATCCAGGTAGCAACAATGATGATTATCTCGAGGAGTTTAGGGCCAGCCAACTACGGTGTATACACGCTTGCCCTTCTCCCCTCCACTATTTTAACAATATTCTCGGATCCAGGCATCACGTCATCCATGCTTAGATACGTCTCCATAGCTAGAGCTAGAAAAGAGCTTAAAGGAGTTGCCAGGGCTTACAGGGTTTCAATACTCTTCCTTACCCTGATAAACACGTTGATACTTGCCGTGATAGCTTTATTCCCCGAGGAACTAGGGGTTCAATTAGCACAGAGGAGTGGACTGCGTGAACTAGTACTAGCCACAGCACCATACCCCCTTGCCACGGCTATTTATGGAGCCGTGCTAACGTATTACGCCAGCATGGAGAAAGCCAGTGTGAGAAGCATGCTTCAAGTACTCGCCCCACTACTGAGACTCATGCTGGTCTCAATAGTATTACTCCTAGGGTTATCCGTGAGAGGAGTTATCATAGCCCATGTCACCACCTATATAGTCATGGCCATAGTCAGCCTACTGATCTCCTTTAAGGAG
>NZ_JBMFMW010000009.1:0-20040 GCF_049970475.1 Desulfurococcus sp. | reverse complement strand
GGTCAATATTCAAGGTCAGCGAGTTCCTCACCCTTGCGTTCTCAATATATTTGGCAGGGATAGCTGGAGCTATTGTTGGGAGACTAATTAGCTTCCTTATAGCATATACGACTAGTAATCTCGGCGAAACAGGAAATTACATGGTAGGTAATTATAATGCCTCAAGCGCTTTCCTCGGAGCCATCACATCAGTCCTGGGATCGTTAGCCACACCCCTTACCCCGCTTCTGGCGAAGAAGCTTAATAATGGGTGGTTAAAGGAAACCAGTAACCTTGTGTTAAACGTGTTGCTAACCCTTACAATACCTGTAACAGTATACGTGGTATTATTCGCGGACAGCATAATTTATTCTGTATATGGGAGAAACTACTCCACGGCCCCATTATTCTTCGCGTACATGTCTATAAGTCTCCTCGCCTGGCCCCTGCAAACAGTGTATGGGAGCATATACTGGATTTATAATGATAAGAAGCCATTAGCAGGCTACGGGCTAGCGTTAATGACTACCGGCACGGTATTCTCCATAGTCCTCTCAGGCATCATGGGTCTCCAGGGCATCGCGCTTGCCCAGGGACTCTACCCACTCTTATCCTCCATGGTGTTAGCATACCACGGATACCTCAAGCATGGGGTGAAGCCCTCGATAAGCAAAGCCTCAATATTGCTGGCTCTCTCCTTGATAACGGGCGTGTTCTCGAAATACATTGTAGGATGGATCCAGTTCTACATAATACAGGCTCTCCTGGGCTTCATACTCTACCTGGTATTATTCACGCTGTGCAGTGGATTCTTCAATATTATTGAAGAGGTCGAGCTCGGCTTACTAGATTTGCTGGCAAGAACGATACCGTTGATCGGCCCTGTACTCCGGTTACTTCTAAAACTATATAGGGAATTGGCCAGCGCAGCTAGAGTTTAGGTTGAGAAATGCTACCTGCTAAGATCCCTGAGCATTCTTGCTAGATCCCTTACAGCCTTCTCGACTACATCTGAATTGACCCTCATAGCCAGCGACACCGCGTTTTCCTCAGGGATGCTTGGTATCCTGATATACTTATTCCCCATGCTCACCAATAAGTTAACCAAGAGATCCCTATCCCTCGCATCCTCGTAGTACACGTAGTATTCCTCGCCCTCGTGTTCTACAGTTCTCTTTTTAACCCCTCAACACTTAGATGATCCTGTCTCAGTAGTTTAAACCATTTCCTAGATACTATGTGACACCGTCTAGGCTTCAACTCAGCGTCCTTGAGCAGTATATCCAGCCTATCAATTTTACTTGTAAGGAACCTGGCAATTAGGTAGGCTTGCTAGATTCGTGTGGGTGGAGTTATTCGACTGGGTTAAACCACGGAGTGCCCAGCTCCACAGGGTGCTAGCTAATAGATGGATTGCCTCGCTTATACCGATACTATTAGGCTTCGCCCTAGCGTACCCTCAAATACCGGATCCGTTGAACCCAGGTAAATATATTTATGCATACCAGATAGTATGGCCTGTGTTCTCCGGTACAATACTCTTCATCAAGGGACTACGTGGAAAACAGCTTCGAACTCTGAGCCCCTGTATTTTTGAGAAGGTAAGGGAAGGGAGCCGAGATATAAGGGACCCAGTGCTCGATAAACTCGTTGAACTCAGGGATACCTATCTTAGGTCTCTCCACAAGCTTGAAGAACCTGGATAAGACGAGCTATATAATTGTAACAAACCCTGAACCCCAACCGTTCTACGAGGTCAAGGAGATCATAAAGACCCTTAGGGAAATACACGGAGTGAATCCCGGGCTATTAATCATGTCCGGATCAGAAGTATTTGATATCATCAGCGAATCGTGTGAAATACCTGTACACCATGCATGTATTCCATTGCTTAATAAACCTCCCTCAAGCCTCTACGAGGTAGAGGCCTTAACCAGGACAATATGATTGCTGCGAATGCCTAGCCAAATACTGATGTTAGATTTAGAAAAGATGGACAGGTACCACTGAGTCTTTTTCAACCCCTTCAACATTCTCAGGTATAACTATGTAGCCGTGACTCTTGAGCAGACTAGATAATATCCCGCTACCCCTGAGCATGTAGGGTTCCGCCACATATTCTCCCCCAGCGTCTCTCAGTATAACCCTTATGTAGCTCCTGTACCCTACTGTGTTAGGTATTCTACGTGAAAGCCTTGCATATACCACTGGCCTCTCCAATCCTTTTAACCCAAGCCACTTCCTGACAGCTGGGATGAGTATGGCTTCATACCCTGTCCAAGCCGCTACAGGGTAGCCTGATAAATGGAGAGCCGGCTTATTGTTTATCAACGAGAGCGTGGTAGGCCTACCAGGCCTCATCTTGACTCCTCTAAAGATTATTTTACCTGTATTTAACATGGCATCGATTAATGCATCGCCTTCACTGATCCCGGTGCCCCCTGTCGTAACAACTAGGTCATTCTCCATGGATGCCTCCACTACAGCATTGGATAGTATTTCCGGGTCATCCGGGAAGACACCATAATACTTCACATCGATAAACCTGCTCTGACGGAGGAGGGCCGTGATAAGCCTAGCCGACGAGTTATATATGAGGGTATCGCAGTCCCTATCTATCCCAGGCTCGCATACCTCGTTACCTGATGTTAAAACACCTATTCTAAGCCTTCTATACACTTTTACCCTGTCTACTCCAATACTTGAGATAACTCCTATATGCACCGGGTTCAATATGGTACCCCTGGCTATGATGACGTCTCCCTTGACGAAGTCCTCACCTCTCCTTGATATGTTTTGACCAGGCGATACCGGCTTGTACACTACTATGCTACCATCCTTAACCTCTACATCCTCATCCATGACCACCGCGTTGGCTCCGCACGGTATAGGTGAACCCGTGTGAACTCTTACTGCTTCACCTGGCTCCACGCATTCGCTTGGAGGCTTATCGCTTGCTGTGAGAACTCCTTTTAATACTAGCTCAACCGGGTTATACACTGATGCATTAACTGTATCGCCTGCCTGGACAGCATATCCATCCACGGCGCTCCTATTAAATGGAGGTATATCTATTTCGGCTTCCACCGGTTCAGCTATTATCCTGCCAACTGCTTCAAGCACTCTTACCTCTTCGGGTTCCAGGCTTACTGCCCCGCTTAGAGTCCTGGCAAGTAGTTCCACCGCGTCATCAACACTTATAAGTGTTGTAAGCCTTCTATCCAACTACACCACTCCCGTAATCCCCTATCTATAACCACGTATTATAGCTATAAGAGATACGATTGTTAATAAGCCGGTAGCCAGGTTATATAATGAGATGCGCTGCCCCAGCACCATGTATGCAAGCAACCCGGCTCCAAACGGTTCTCCAAGAGACACCGATGTAACAAGATACACGGGATAGTGTTTTAGAAGATAGTTCATTAAGGTGTGCCCGAGCATCATGGGGATTAATGCCATCAGGATGAAGTATAGATAGGATAAGTGGCTGCTCGGCAGTATCCTTGAACCGGATACGATATTATATAATGCTGTGAAAACAGTTGCAGACATATATGTTGGGAAGGCATACTCCACAAGAGACTCCTTCACAATCCCCCTGGCATATCTGCCCAGCTCGAAATACAGTGTTACAGATAACCCGGCTAAGAGGGAGAGTACAGCACCCTGGCTTAAAGCTAGCCTGTTAACCCCGAGAAAAAGCGTGAGAGAGGTAACGCCTCCAGCGAATCCAAGTAGCTGGATTAGGCTTGGCCTATACTTATAGACAAGTATATCTACCACCAGAGAGTAAAGCGGGTAAACCACGACAAGCAATGTACTGATGTAGACGGGTATCAGGAAGAGGCTTCTCATCCATAGTATGAAATGCAGTGATAAAGCGATCCCCGATGCTACATGATGCATTTTCACATGCTTCTTTGCCTGAATCCATAACGGTAGCAGGGTCAGCGAGGAGAAGAATAGCCTCCAGAACGCGCATACCTCACCGGGTTCATTGGAGAGGACTACAAGTATGCTTGCCGAGCTTATCGCGACCCATACTACTGGGAATAAAAAGATGTCTCCACGAATACTGGTCAAAGCTTTCAGCTCCAGGGTTATAGTTTCTTCAACTTATGGAACCCCATTATCTCAGCGAGATCAGCCAGCACCAGGAACACCGCTACCGTTAGCAGCACCCTGACGGCTTTCTTAACGGCATCTGGCTCGCCTATAACCCTGTGCTTCTCATACATTCTATTGAAGAACAGCGATAACTCTACAGCATACTCTAGGAGTTTATCTGGCCTCATGTACTCGTAAGCCTCTCTTAACACACGGGGATAGCCTACAAGCATCTCAAGTATCTGCTTTTCTTCAGTATTAAACTCCATGCTTTCAGTGTTAAGTGATGTATAGATCTCAATACTCCTGGATCTCACCGCATTGATTTCCACTAGTGGCTCAAGCCCCCATAGCTTCCTAAGTATGCTCTGAGCCCTTACTAATCCATAGGTAACCGTTATACCGTGTTCAAAACTACCTATTTTGCTTGGATCGAAAGATAAGACCTTACCTGGTTCAACTGATAGAAGTAGTGCACGCACATTGTTTACCGCTAGCATTCTAGCTGTCTCCATTAAATCAATGTACTTGCCTTCAGCCTCCTGCTTAAAGCTACTCGATCCCTCAATACCCCTCGCCACTATTGAATCCTCCATATCCATTAATAACTCATCCATTGTATAGTATATGCCCCTCCTACCGCTCATCCTCATATTTTTCAAGTGGACCATTTCATATGAGAAGTGCACCAGGTTATCGGCTTCCCTCTCATAGCCGAGTAGGTAGAGTATCGCCTTTAGCTGTTTCTGTGCCCTAGCTTGTTCCACGGCTATGACATTGTATACTCTCTCAGCATTATACCTCTTAAACTTGATTAATGTATAGGCTATATCCCTTGTAACATAAAGAGTGGTCCCATCCCGCCTCCTAATAATGAATCTACCGGGTTGATCAGGGTGGAAGAGGCTTCTAACATACTTGTTTTCCTCACCAGCCTTGTTGAGATCAACTTCTACGGCTCCATCAACTATCCTAGTATACGCTGTCTTAACTACTTCGTCAACAATGCCCTTCGATAACTCGAGTACTTCATCGCTTGACTCATAATCGAAGCCGTCGAATCCAATATTGATCTTTTCTAGGGTCTCAATAAAGCCCCTTAACACATTCCCTGATATATCTCTGAGGAGACGCCTTACCTCGGGATCGCCTCCTTCAGCCCTCTTCATGATCTCTGATATCTCTCGCTCAGCATCCTCGTAACCCCTGAACCCTTGCTGTAGCCCCCTGCATATTTCATGGTAGTCCCTGCATAGGGTGCTCTTAGCCTTTACATACTCCACATACTCCTTGTAGAGCTCCCTGTACCTAGTAGCCAGCTCACCTACCCTTCTACTATATTCGTTAAGGATGTCTGGAAGCTTCTCCCAGCTTTCACTCTGATGTCTCAGCTCCTTGATTAGCTCTCCCAGTATTTTAACAGTATCGTGCTTTAGACGCGTCTTACTTGCGAGGATATGTATCTTTGAATGCAACTTTTTCAGAGCTGGTGAATCCGCTTCCCCGGCTAACCCTTGTAGCGTGTTCTCTAGTTCCTCAAGTAGCTTGTTCAACTCTAGTGAGAGCATGCCTAGTTCATGTGCTACTCTGTCTTCCTCTATGAATATGTTTGTTAAAGCATATACTATGCCATACCAGTGATCTATTTTCAAGCCGGGCCTCGGCACAATGCCCTGAGACCTCAGCTTGCTGACCCCGTAAGCTAATACTGCTACCTGGCGCCCGAGGTCATTAACGTAGAAGAGCCTCACCACGTTGAAGCCGAGGTATTTAAGAAGCCTAGCATAGGTGTCGCCTATTACACTGTTTCTACCGCTGCCAATATGCAGGGGGTGAACCGGGTTAGCGCTTGTATGCTCTACAACAATGTTTTTACCGAAGCCGATGCTCCTTAGCTCGGAGAGCAATCTGCCCGAGAGCAGCGACTCCATGAACGACTTGAATATAGTGGAGTAGTCTACTTCCACGTTGATATAGCCGTTAACATACACGGTGTTTCTAAGCCTGCATTCCTCGGCTGAGTACTCGAGAAGCTTCCTCGCTATCAGGGACCCGATCTCCTCCCATTTATCCCTTGGATAGTTTTTGAACACTATGTGTAAGGCTACTCCATAATCACCCATCCTTGGATCAGGTGTCGGGGCTATCCTTATCTTGCCTTCAATAATATATTTTTCAACTACTTCCTCCTCGATCCCGGTTGAATCCTTTACAGCTCTCACTAATCCCCGTAGTATGCACTCCTGTATACTAGTTGACGCGCTGGGCATTACAGACCCCTTTTTCAAGTAAACTAAGAATAGTCTAAGCCAATAAAAAGGAGAATCAAGGCGGTAAAAGTGATGGTTTTACAACTGAAAGCCTTGCCCTTTAAGGCGGGAGGATGTCAGCTGGTTAACTCCTCAAGCTTCCTGTAGAAGCGCTCCCACCACTCTCTTGCAGCTGCCTCCTTATTCACCTTGAACTTTCCACCCCACTCTACATTACCATATTCTTCAGCCGCAAGAGCCATGAAGTCTATTATCTTTCCTGAATCCCAGAAGACTGGTAGAGCTCCAGCTAGCTTCTGGTATTCCGCTATCTTCTTATATAGCTCACGTGTCTTTTCAAGCGGCTTTTCAACACCATAGTATTTCTCGAGTATCACTGGTATGGCTTTCTCAGCCCAACCTCTATGGAACCTGCAGAGCCCCATATCAGCTATTAATGCTTCGTATATGGCTCTCTCAATGGATTTTGACGCGAACTCCTCGGGCTCCATGAATACGCCACTATAAACCGTCCAGTACTTGCCTAGAACCACTAGTGGGGCTACTAGGCCGGGTGTCCAGTAGTAGTTAGGTGTTATATGGCCTTCTTCGCCGAATGCAGCGTATATAGGTATATCACTGAACCTTGTCTTCCTCTCTATTGTCCTCTCCCTATATAATATATCCAGTATCTTGGCAGCCGACCTCAATCCCCTCTCACCTATGAGGCGGAGTAATGGATTACTCCCGAAGGCGAGTTGTTCAATTATCTTCACAGCTAGCTCAGCGTTAACTCTTGCATGCTCTATACTGTATGATGCCGGGTCAAAGAATGGCTTATCGGGTAGCCCTATCTCCTCTGGTCTAAGTAATCCCTTATCCATGGCTTCAAACAGAAATCCTATGATCTGGCCCAGCTCTATTGCGTCGAAGCCGTATGCATCAACTAATTCAACCACTTTCTCGGCTTCATGTATGTCTAGTACCCCTATAATGGGGCCTAATCCATTATATGGCTCGTAGTCGCTCTTGTACTTACCCAGCCTCACCTTCTTGCATGCCAGTGGACATGGTTCGCCGCATGTCTTCCAGCTCCTGGTTTCAATGGCCTCCCTGTTGAATGGCTCCCACATATACTTCATGATTAATTCATGTAACTTTTCTCTTAGATCCTTAGGCAGATATATCATCTTCCAGTTAAACATAGGTGTCGTTGCCTTGAGATGCGGATAGTTTCCGCCGAGTGTGCCACCAGTGTTTAGCTTCGGGTCATACCTGTATTTCACACCGGCATTAATCACTGCCTGAGTATATGGTTGCTTGGTTAACTCCATGAATAACTTGTCGAGCTCCCTTGTATCACTGAGCTCCTTGGGTACCTTGGTGCTTCTATCATACCTACCTCCATAGATTATTGCTGCAACCCCATGTGCCCTGTACAGTATACTCCCGCCCCCAGCTCTAGCCGCGAAGTCCTCGCTCCCATGATCCATCCTACCCTTGTTTAGCGTTACCGAGGCAAGAGCACCTATATTAGTATACTTGGAGGCCGGGCCAACCAGTATGGATCTCCCGTTAAACTCCTCGTAGAAACCCTTGAAGTGATCGCTAAGGTACTGCTGTAGCGCGTATATGCCTTTGAAGCCACCGTATCCCTTCCAGACATGTTCAAGCGTCTCCTCCTGTATCTCGTGAAACTCTACAACCGGCTCGCCGTTGCCCTGATCATAGATCTTAACTATGAGGGGTGTCTCTGATCTACCCACTATAACTACCGCGTCAGCATTAATCTTGAACTGGAATGCAGCACCACCCATCTCGGATACATGTAACCCTTTGGTTAATGGGCTTCTAAACACTGCTACAAATCTATGCACGCCATACATCTTTGATCCAGTGAACAAACCAGCCCCGAGAATTAATGCGTTATCGGAGTGATAGATGGGCTTGCTCCATGATCTATACCTCTCCATATGAAGCTTAAGTCCTAGCGATATCGGCGAGTACACTTCATTTAACTCATACTCCTCAACCCAGTGCTTCCTAGTTGATGCATCAATGAATAACGCCCTGTATCTCCGCATGTTCATTGTTAGCACCACCATTGGTATTCATTGTTAATTATTATTTAAATATTTTCGATAGAAGGGACAAAAAAGAGGTTGTTGATTTTTAAATAATCAATGAAATTAATCCTCGATTGTAGCCCTCTCAAACATCCTCATAGCGACTACTAGGAGGACAACCGATATAATCGATAAAACTACTATGTCGACCAGTGGGTTCATGTAGTCGAAGCCTACATCAGCACCGGTGAGCCAGTACCTTGAAGCATGTACGGCATATGTTAATGGATTAAACATTGCAACATACTGCATCCATGTAGGCATGGATTTAACCGGGTAGAAGACTCCACTCATAAACATCAAGGGCATTGTAATTATGTTGACAATCATCTGGAATCCCTCCATACTACTGAATTTAAGCGATATAGCTGTCCCTAGGCCAGTGAACCCCACCGCCATTATGAAGACGTATAGTAGTGATATAGGTATCCCAGCTATCCTTATGTTATTTGTGAAGAGCAGTGCCAGCGTTATTATGATGGCTGACTGCAGAGTGTTGACGAGTGCATCGCCAAATATCCTTCCAGCTATTACAACGCTTCTAGGAGCTGGTGCCACCAGGGTCTCCTTGAGGAAGCCGAATTGCTTATCCCATATCACGCTTATACCGGCTATAAAGCTACCCATGAATGCTGTCATCGCAACCATGCCGCTAACCATGAACGTTACGTAGTCTATACCGCCAAAAACCATGTTAAAGTATCTTGACACGATGCCAGTAACATTTACTGGCACCGGCATTACGGTAGCGTTGATCCCTAAGGCCGAGGTATTAATGTTCTCTGGATTGAATACTCCGCCGAAGCCCAGGCCGAGGAACACCAGCCAGAGCAGTGGCTGTATTATCGTTGAGATGAGTCTAGAGCGGGAGCTAGCCCATCTTTTAACCTGCCTATAGAATAATGAGGCAAACGCGTTGAAGCCGTTCATTTAACGCCACCTCCTACCCCTGAAAGCCATGGGAGCCGATGCTTCAAGGCTATCCCTTAACTCTCTTCCTGTGAGATGTAGGAATACTTCGTTGAGAGAGGGCCTCTTATAGGATACCTCCGTTATCTCCAGCCCCATGGATGAGGCGGTAGCTATGATCTCTGGTATAAGTTTTGAAGCATTATCCACCAGTAGCTCATATCTGTTTTCACCGAGTTTTCTACACTCCTTAACAAAACTTATAGCGCTACAGAAGTCCCTACCTCCATTTACATTAAGATACACGACGTCTTTGCCAAGCATATTCTTTAATCCATCGGGCGTGTCAAGGGCTATTATCTTACCGTGATCCATTATTGCCACCCTGTGAGCAAGTTCCTCGGCTTCATCCATGTAGTGTGTCGTCAACAGGATCGTCATATTATGGAGCTTCCTCAGCTCCCTTATATAATCCCATATCTTAGCCCTTGACTGAGGATCTAATCCTATCGTGGGTTCATCTAATATTAGTATCTCTGGCTCGTGAAGAAGGCTCCTAGCTATCTCAAGCCTTCTCTTCATCCCGCCGCTGAAGTATACGACCTTCTTCCACGCGTACTCCTTGAGGTTGACAAATTCGAGTAGCCTCATTATTTTTTCCCTTAACTCTTCCCCACCGAGCCCGTAAAGCCTCCCATGTATATACATGTTATCATATGCTGTCAACTGGTTATCGAGGCTGGGTTCTTGGAAAACTATGCCAATCTTCTTCCTAACCTCGCCAGGCTCCCTAAGCACGTCATGGCCTGCTACGAGGACCCTCCCGCTAGTCGGCCTTAGTATCGTTGATATTATATGTATAGTCGTCGTTTTACCGGCACCGTTTGGCCCTAGTAGGGCGAATATTTCACCTTTCTCTATTTTAAATGATATATTGTTCACTGCTATGACATCCCTGAACCTCTTAACAAGGTTTTCAACGATAACTATATCCTGCATCACTTACTCACCTGCAATATCTATTAATTTAGCCTCCAGCTCCCTTGTGATGCCTCTGATAACCTCTAATTGCTCAGGGGTTAGCTGATCTATTTTCTCGAAGATCCTTATTAGCCTGGCCACCAGTTTAGTGAGCCCTACCTCCTTGGCTAGTTTCAGCTTCTCAAAGTATTTCCTAGCTATTTCGAGCTCCTGCTTGTTTTCCTCTAGGTATTTTTCACCTTTCTCAGTGATCCTGAACACTATCTTACGTCTCCCTTTCTCGAAACTCTCTTCCGCCTTGATCAGGCCCTTTTCAACCATGCCCTTTAGTAATGGATATATTAGGCCTGGATTCACTGGTAGCCCTGTCTCCTCCCTTATCTTCTTCAATAGGTAATACCCGTGGATACGGCCTCCACGCGACATATCCAGTATTAATAGCTCAACGTATTTCCCTCTATGCCTTATTCTATTCATTTACAGCTACCTCAGAAAATATTTAAATTAATATATATTTATAAATATTACTTCATGATGGAAATATTTATGGATAAAGGTGTGCCTTATGAGCGAGGTAATGAGGCTTGAGAATATTTGGAAAATATATAGGGTCGGAGACGTTGAGACACGGGCGTTGAAAGGGGTTTCCTTCAGCGTCTGCAAGGGTGATTTAACAGCGATTATGGGTCCAAGCGGTTCAGGGAAATCAACACTGTTGAATATGCTTGGACTACTAGATAAACCGACATCCGGAAGGATAATAATCGAGGGTCGGGATGTAACGGGCTTAAGCAGTAATGAGATAGCTGATATAAGGAATAGGAAGATAGGCTTCGTCTTCCAGCAGTTCAACCTGATCAATAGGCTCACAGTGCTAGAGAATATTGAGCTTCCATTAATACCCAGGGGTATACCGAGAAACATCAGGGTTAGAAGGGTTATTGAAGCACTTAAAATGGCCGGCGGCGATGAATCATGGCTGCCCAAGAAGCCTAATCAGTTAAGCGGTGGCCAGCAACAGAGAGTAGCAATTGCTAGGGCCATAGTTGGAGAGCCCGAGGTAATCCTCGCGGATGAGCCAACAGGCAACCTCGATAGATCATCAGCTAGACTTGTAATGGATACCTTCCTCAGGCTAAACGACGCCGGGTTAACAATAATTATTGTCACACATGACCCGGAGATAGCTAACTGCACAAAGAAGATAGTAGTGTTAAGGGATGGAGTGGTTAAATCAGTCGAGGAGCCGAGGAGTGAGAAATGTATTTTAAGAACCACGTGAATAACTCCTGAGGGGATTATTTATGGTGTCCAGAGCGCTTATACCCCGTATACTAATACTTCTACTCTTTACGAACTATCTAATCCAGACCCCACTGGTCTACCAGCAGGCAAGCGATTGGGTGTTGGAAGGGTATTCCTATAGGTCGAGGAGCGGTGGAGACGTTTACCCCGGTAGCTCTGCAACTATTTTAACAGTAGACCTCAGGTATACCGGTTCAAACAACGCGATCTCACCCTACGCGTGTCTAGTTCTACCGGATGGCTTCACGACCAGGGGGTCTCAGTGCACTAGTGGAGCATACACCAATGGCACATACATCCATAAGATCTCACCGGGCGATGTACTCCGCTTTACGTACACCATTGATGTATCGAGGAATACTATACCTGGGGAATACTATTTCACACTGAATATCTCATACTATATCGAGGGTTCATCAGCACTGGAGTACTATGCTCTGGTAATACCGGTTACGGTCTCACCTTACCCGCAGCTGGTTTTAACAGTTGAGAAGACATACTTCACACCCTACGGGTATCCGGGTTCAAACCCGGTGAGCCTCTACGTTAAACTGGTCAATAACGGTAATACAACTATTACATCAATGGATCTAACACTAGAGCTACCTGGAGAATACTTCACACCCTCCGAGGCTAACACCTCTTACACCGGGAGCGTTGATCCAGGTGAATCGGCCTCCGTATTATTCAATAACATACAGATTAAACCATATACACAGCCGGGTTCTTACACTGTCAGTATTCATGTCTCAGCCGAGTTATCCACTAGCGACGGGGTAACGTATAGGGATGATGGAGAATTAGTCTTTCAAATCACCGTAGGGTCAACTCCACCCTTAGATATCAGGGTTCTAGATTACTCGCTTACAGCACAGTACCCATTACCCGGCTTAAACAGTACAGGTATAAGATTCGTTATCCAATCCCTCGAGCCGAACACGGTGAGGATATTATACCTTACCACGGAACTAAATGGCGCATTCACAGGGAATGGGAGTAGAACCATTATACAAGAGGTTTCACAAGCGCTCTCATACATGGACACCCTTGAATTAAGAATCACGGGGTTGAATATCGCGGAAGACACTGGTGTTGTTGAAGCATACATCGAGCTCAACTGCATGGTTAATAGGGATCAATCATGGTATCCGGCATCGTATTCCATGAGACTGGTGATACCGTTGGAAACCTCTCCGGAACTAAATGTAAGGATCGTTAATACAACATGGTCTACTTCAACCGCGTACCCAGGTGCCACCGGCTTAGGCATCACAGTAACGCTGTTGAACAATGAGGGGTTCAGCATTAGAGATGGCGATGTTGTGCTCAGGCTTCCAATGGTGTTTAGACCCAGTGAACTAGTGGTGAGAAATATTGTTGTGAACCAGTACTCGCTCACAGAAATAGTTTTCACAGGCATAGATATCGCTCTCGATGCCTTCCCGGGAACCTACGAGGCATATATGACTCTAAGAGGCTTCTTAGTGAATAACGATGGCTCAACAAAGTACGTCGAGTTGGCGTTCACTATCGGGGTAAGGGTTTCTGATCCTGGGGAGCTCTTAGGGTGGAGGCCTATATTAGAGTTAACAGATTATTTCTGGGGCGATGGAACGCCGACGTATATATATCCAGGCAACCCGAGAGCTGGTTTAACCATCAAGGTAACCAATACCGGGATATACCAGGTTTCAAGCCTAGAGCTGGAGATAACTACCCCGAGCGATGTCACACCCCTTACAAGGAACACTACTTGTGCAACCACTCTACCACCGGGCTCCACGTGCCAGGCAGTATTTTACCTGGATCTATCGAGTGCTACACCGGGTGTGAAGTACTTTAATGTAACAGCTAGATACCGTGTCAACGCATTTAATACAGGGATATACTTTAATGAGTCACTCAGCTTCAGCCTACTACTGCCGGAGTATGGAGCTGGGGAAGGCGTGAGGGTCGCCTCTTCATCATGGGCCGGTAACAACCCTGTTTATCCAGGTGAGAGGGGGGCTGTGTTCACGGTACAATTAGCCAATCTGGAGCCATACCCTGTATACTCTCTATGGGTTTCTATCGAGCCACCCTTATGCATGTTGCTTCATGAGGGCGTGAATAATACTACGTATATACCTGGACCAGTTAACAGTCTTCAATCTGTGGGCATAAGTTACACTATTGATGTAAAGTGTAGTAAGCCGGGTCAGTATATGGGATACCTCAACATCGACTACTACGTGCAGTATGTTGGCGGGGGATTCAGGAGGAGTATTAGGGAACCATTATTATTCACCATCAGTAGCTTGGAAAACACTGTGGAGGTTGTAAAAGCTGGATGGGTTGGCGGAGCACCCACGGAGGGCGGGAGAGGGGTCAGCTACATGGTTGTGGTGAGGAACAATGGATTCCCCTCTATCTCAAACCCAGTTCTAACACTATACCTGCCCCAGGGACTCAGTGATGCATTAACGGGTTCACGGGAAGCCACTGTAACACCTAGCAGTATTATACCAAGTCAGCAGCTCCAGCAGATCCTACAGGAAGGGGTTCCAGACTTATCCGGGATCCTTCAAATGTTGCAAGCTACGCAGGCTCAGCAACCGGCCAGTGTCCAGAGGGGAGATCTGATGGTTTTCATTGCCAGGCTCAATATATTAAATGCCTCAGCCGGTTTATACGAGGTGCCTTTCACGCTTTCATTCACTGATCACTGGGGATACGTTTACAGCGTGAACTCAACGCTAGCCATGCAGATACAGTACCAGCCTCCATTACTCACCGTACACCCGGCTTCTCCAATCATATACTTCGCGAATGGATCCGGCATACTGGATATAGACGTGGTCAACGAGTATGATTCGCCAGTTTACAATATATACATCGCGTTAATACCTGCATCAAACAATGCGATACCACAGGGAGCTGTTAAATACGTTGACATGATACCCGGTAACTCGAGTGTCAAAATCAGATACGAGCTTATATACAACCCTGTCTCAATAAGCATCGGGGGAGGAGTCACAGCCTCTCCTTCATCAGCCGTGTTCACTGTCTCATTAATATACCGCGACGTATATGGCTACATTGGATCCATCAATACCACGCTCTCAGCCATTATAAGGCCATTCATAAACCTTGAGCTAGTCGAGGATACTAGTGCAAGATACTATGATAATGCTGGGAAACTCAGTGTTAACGGGATAATACTCAACACTGGTCTCGCACAAGCTAGAAGCGTGTACGTGAAAGTATTCTATGGGGATGCATCCGGCTATATGTTTATAGGAGACATAGATCCATCATCACAGACACCCTTCAGAGTAGACCTATACTCATCCAGGTACCTGGATAACTGTAGCTTGATCATAGAGTTCAAGGACGAGTACAATACATTGTATACACTCCGCTATGATATACCGGTACAATTAGTGCATCAGCAAACCACGACGATGCCACAGTCCAGCGGTATTGAAGGATACTACCTAGCTGTGATATTAGTTGTGGCGCTATTCCTTGTCGCCGTGTTTTACCTGCTATATAGGTATATAAGCAGACACAGGATCACGGTTGGTGAAAATGCTGGTTAGCGATATATTAAAGCTCAGCATCAGGACGCTCTCGGAGAAGAAACTCAGGGCGGTTTTAACAATCATAGGAATAGCCATAGGTCCCATGGCTTTGATGACCATAGGAGGCGTCACTTCGGGCTACGGTGATTTCATAGTCAACAGTATCATGGGACTTGGGCAAAACCTCATAGTTGTAACACCAAGCAGGGATTACAAGCTTACACAGGATGACTTGGATACGCTTAAAAACATAGAAGGAGTGGTCGATGCGTCGCCATTCTATTCGACACAGGGCGAAATGTATATTGGAGGCGAGAAGAAAACCGTCTTCATCTATGGGGTGAACCCGGATTTCCTACTGAAAGCTTTAACCAGCCTCACAGTTAAAGAGGGTAGAACTCCCTCCGAAAGCGATCTCGGTAGAGCACTGGTGGGTTATAAGATAGCTTACAGTGATAACGGTGAGCCAGAGTACAGTGTAGGTGATGTGGTCTCAGTTACGGTCTACCAGGTCAAGACAGGTGGTAAAGTAGAGGTTAAAAGGCTCAGTGTCGTTGTATCCGGTGTACTAGATAAATATGGGGGTGCAGCCTTTCTAAACCCTGATCAAACAATCTTCGTGCCCATGAATACAGTTGAGAAAATGCTTGGCGTAAAAGACTGGAGCGGTATCCTTCTACTCGCTGAATCACCAAATATAGTCGACGAGGTATCGAACAGGATAAGAAGCATGTACGGTGGCAACCTCGACGTGATCTCCTTCCTAGCCATAGCTAGGATAGCCTCAAGCATTGTCTCAGCAGTCAACTTTATAACCTTCGCAGCCACCCTATCGGCATTCGCTGTAGCTGTAGCGGGAACTGCTTCAACAATGATAACCAGCGTCGTGGAGCGTACAAGAGAGATAGGTGTTATGAAGGCCCTTGGATTCAAGGATACCCAGGTACTTGCCCTGATAATAATGGAGGGTGTCACGATGAGTATTATCGGGTGCGCCATAGGTGTAGTAGTAGGTTTTATCGGTGCGCATCTCCTATCAACTCACGGGCTAGTTATATCAAGCGGGGAAGCCTTCACCATAAGCATACAGGCTTCACCAAAGATAACCGTAGAGCTTATGGCTGAAACAATATTGCTAACCATATTAACAGGCATACTTGGATCAATATTCCCAGCTTACCGCGCTATGAAGATACCGCCTGCAGTAGCATTGAGATACGAGTAGCCCGTGTACATTGACCACTCCGTGTTTTTCATGCATTAGATTAATCATTGTTTAAGTGTATAGCTAAATACCGTTGAAAGTATTCAACAGTGATATTTGTTAGGTTACACCCATGTGACTTAGTTACATGGATGTAACAATTAGAAGGATCGGTGAGACATCTATTCTCAAAGTATTTTTGAACACCGCAGATACCCATACATCCTCATAGATGGTAGGGAATACACGTTCATAGACCCGGTCTACAAGAATGCCTGGATAGCTGAATATGGTGGTTCTGGGTTGACTGGTTAGGAAGATTGTTTTAGATATACGTACTTCTTTAACACTGGGTTTTCCCTGATCAACTCGGTTATCCTGTCTGCTTCCTCACTAGTCGTTAAGCCGAGCTCGTACCTGTAGAGGCAGGCTCTACATACTGGATGTGAGGAGGGTTCTCCGCATATCTTGCATACTTGCTTCTTGTTCACGGTGTCCCTGGTTTGCTTTTCCTGCGTGAGGGATATGAGGCTGTTGAGTAGCCCGTACTTTACGCCTGGATGCTTATCCTCGAGCTCGTTTATTAACTTCCTGATAGTGAACCTGATATTATACTCCGCATACGGGCACTGAACATACTCAGGCTCTATTAATCCATTCAGCAATGCGTAGAGGGCTGACTCCTTCTCAAGGACAGTGTAGAACGGCTTTATCCTCTTAATGAAGCCCCCTTCTTCATCGCTTATAACCGGTGTTAGCTTATATATTTTATCAACACTGTTCGAGACAATATTCATTAAGAATGTTTGAATAACATCGTCGAGGTTGTGGGCTGTAGCTATAACCGTCCCACCTAGTCTTCTAGCAGCCTTATTGAGGACGTATCTGCGGAAAACCCCGCAGTAGCTACAGGGGAGGTATGGGAGACCTCTTGCTCTCCCTTTCTCAACTATTTCATCAAGTGATGCACCAATATACTCCTTAAAGGATACTATATGGTAGTCAACCTTGTTCTTCGCGGCATATGCAACAAGGTTCTCCACAGTCTTCTCCCTATACCCCTTTATACCCTCATCTACAAGTACAGCTGTGACACGCCAGCCGGGCATCTTCCTCGATAACTTGTGGAGTACGTGTAGGAGGGCTATTGAGTCTTTCCCACCACTCACAGCCACTATTATATGCTCGTTTTTACCCAGCATACGGTATTTCCTAATGGTCTTCTTAACCTTCTTCTCAAAGTACTCGATGAAGTGGTTTTTGCAGTAAGCCTTATTGTTAACGGGGTTCACATATATTGCTGGACGCCCACATATACTGCAGTTAGCCATGTCTCAACTCCCCTAACCATAGTCCATATTGATTAATCCCTGGCTTGATTATATTTATTCAGCACCCATGGTGAAGTATCATGCTGAGCATCCTAGCACTCTCTGACATACATGAGAGGACCAAGAGGTTTAAGGCTCTCGCCAAACTTGTTGAGGAGGCCGGCGGAGTTGGGCTCACAATTGTAGCAGGCGACATAACATACTTTAAGCCGGCTAACATAGCTATCAAGATACTGGAGAAGCTACATGAGGCAGTGGGATCACCGATTCTATTCGTCCCAGGCAACTGCGATGACCCCCGGCTAACTGGCTCCCTGGATACGTCAAACAATATTCTAAACATCCATGGTAAGCCAGTTGAGGTAGAGGGATACATCTTCTATGGGATAGGGGGTGGGGGTATAACACCGTTTAACACATTCATCGAGTACAGCGAGGACGACTTTAATGATTTAATAGGGAGGGTCGGTGGTATTGATCCGGGCAGGCTCATAATGATCACTCATCAACCCGTGAACGGCTTCTTTGATGAAGTAAACAACATGCACATAGGCTCGAAGGTATTCAGGGAATTCATGACAGCCAGACAGCCCTTACTTTGGATAACAGGCCACATTCACGAGCACTCCGGATGGATTAGGAGCGGTGGTACAGTGATAGTTCACCCAGGTCCATTCATGCATGGATATTACGCGTTAATCACTATATCAGGGGGCAGTGTAACCGGTGTAAGCATTAAGAGGATTTAATAAATCCGTCTGACCTCCTCTCCGCCCTGAGAGGGTGGCTTACTGTTCCCTGCATCTATTCAGGGTTTACGTTATCTGCGGGGCACTTGGGATGATCAGAGATCCTCCTCCCAATGCTTGGTTGCAACCCCCATCATCCAGCTATAATGCAAGCACCAAACCTATAAACATCAGGTTTCTATATCTCTTATAAATTTCTCATATAGCGTCGACTGTAAACCTATTCCAGGCTAGATATTTAACTACTATGGTGTAGAAAATACATAGGGAGTGTAGGTATGCCGGTTAAAGGCCAGCTATGGATCCTGGTCGACTATAATCTGTGCACAGATTGTAGGCTATGCGAGATAGCTTGCTCGCTGAAACACGAGAACATGATATGGCCTGAGGCATCCAGGATCAAGGTATACGAGCCTTATCCAGGTGTCCCCGTGCCATCCTTATGTGTCCAGTGCCCAGACTATCCTTGTGTGAATTCATGTCCAACCAAGGCCTTACGTGTTAATGAGGCAACAGGTGGAGTCACCGTTGACACCGGGCTCTGTACTCTCTGTGGGAAGTGCGTTGAGGCCTGCCCTGGCAGGATACCCAGGATCATGAAGGGAGTGAGCCACGTGTTGATATGTGATCTCTGCGGCGGGGATCCAGAGTGTGTTAAGGCGTGCAATATGGCTGGCTATAATGCATTAAGGGTTGTGGGGAAACCAGCTTCATCTGTCGTAAAGCTCTATGCAAGGCCTCCGGGTATCATAGCTGAGGAGCTGAGGAAAAAGGTTCTCGGGTGATTCACGTTGAGCCCGTATGGTTTAACAGGTAGATTTCTTGAGGTGGATCTATCAAGCAAGAGTATTAGGGAAACCAGAATACCAGGGTACATATATAGGATGTATATTGGAGGCAGGGGACTGGCTACATATATACTCTGGAGGGAGCTGGGAAGGAAGTGGCATGAAATAGATCCATTGGGCCCAGAGAACATGTTGATTATTGCAACAGGCCCCTTAACCGGCTTCTACCCTGGTATAAAACTCGCTGTCTCGGGCAAGAGCCCCCAGAGTAATGGAGTGATTGGGTCAACTGTGTCGAGTGATGTGGCTTTCTCATTGAAAGCCGCTGGCTATGATGGAATAATTATTAAAGGGGCTTCACAGGACCCAGTGTACCTGTATATAGAGGATGAACATGTTGAGATACGTGATGCAGGCAAGCTATGGGGTCTCAAGGGTTCAGGGCTCCTTGAAGCCTTAAGGAGAGAGCTTGGAAGCGATGAGCCATCGCTCTATATTGGGCCAGCCGGTGAGAACCTTGTGAGGACTGCGGCAGTGATGAGTAGATGGTTCCATGCTGCGGGATACGGTGGCTACGGGGCTGTTATGGGCTCTAAGAAGCTTAAAGCAATAGTTGTAAAGGGATGTGGGCCTCTCCCAAGAGTGGCTGATCAAGGGGAATATATAAAGCTATGGCGTGAAGTAGTTGAGAGGGTATCCCAGAGAAGGATATTCAGGCAGTGGGGAACAACAGCAGGGCTGTGGGA
>NZ_JBMFMW010000008.1:0-22860 GCF_049970475.1 Desulfurococcus sp. | reverse complement strand
CCAGATTAAACCCGGATATATGCATCGGTTGCGGGGTCTGCGTGGGCAAGTGCCCCGGCTTAGCCATATTCGTCGTTGACTTAAGTAAGCCTGGTAAGGCCTATGTCACACTGCCATATGAAATGTTGCCGTCGCCCTCCAAAGGAGCCCGGGTGGAGCTACTGGATAGGGAGGGCAGGGTCATCGGGGAGGGGACAGTAGTTAAGGCGTGGGTCTATGAGAAAACATGGGTTGTGACAGTTGAAGTACCAGGTGATTTATGGTTTGATGTACGCGCGGTCAGGATTGTAAGGTGATGAACGTGGGCATTGATCCAAGGAAAGTAATAGTTTGTAGATGCGAGAATGTTACATTAGCCGATGTATTAAACGCTATAGAGAGCGGGCTAGATAACCTGGAGGTATTAAAGAGGAAGCTGAGGATAGGGATGGGTCAGTGCCAGGGACAGACATGCCTCCTCCTGGTTGCAGGCATTCTAGCGAGGAAGACTGGGAAAAGCTTCGATGAGGTCCTCATCCCCCGTAATAGACCCCCGATCTCTCCTGTGAAAGTGAAGTACTTTATAGGTGATGAGAGATGAAGACGGACGTGTTAATTATTGGGGGCGGGGTAACCGGGTTATTCACCGCTGTAAGCCTTCTGGAGCAAGGGTGCAGGAATATAGTGATTATAGAGAAATCATACATTGGTTCAGGCGGTACATTTAGATGTGCAACTGGGATAAGGGCGAGCTTCACTAGTAGGGAGCATGTTAACGTGATGAAGAGGGCTATAGACTTATGGCCCGAGTACGCTAGGAAACTAGGGTTTCTATACAGGAGGGATGGCTACCTATGGGTATTGACAAGGGAGAGGGACGTCGAGTTCTTCAAGCAGGTTGTCGAATTTCATCACTCACTCGGCGTACCTTCAAGAATGATTTCTCCTGAGGAAGTAAGGGAAATAGTTCCATCAATAAATACTAATGGAATACTTGCAGCAGTATATGACCCCTTAGCTGGTAAGGCTCAAGTATTCAACGCGGTTTTAAACGCTGTCATTCATTTAAAACGAAACAATATTAATGTATATGAGGGTATGAGAGCCCTTAAAATCAGTGGTGAAGGAAGTAGGATAGTTGTTGAAACAAATAAGGGGAGGGTTGAGGCGGATAAGGTAATTGTTGCAGCCGGTAAAGACAGTGCTAACTTACTCAAAGGCCTCGGCGTTGAACTCCCAATACATAATCTAGCCAAGCATGTCTTAATTACTGAGGCGTTTAAACCGGTTATTAAGCCGCTTATAATAGACTGGTCATCGTCGTCATATATTCTACAGGTATTCCACGGCAACATATACATTGGCTCGGATATACCTGAGAAGTACGATGAGCCGGCTGTAAATAAATACATGTTTCTAGAGAAAGCCGCCAAAGTATGGACAAGGTATTTCCCGTGGTTGGGTGAAGTATATGTTCTAAGGTATTGGACCGGGTACTATGATATGACGCCGGATCACCATCCAATAATAGGGCCCCTGGAGGAAAACGAGAACATACTTGTCGCAGCCGGGTTTAGCGGTCATGGATTCATGATGGCTCCAGCAGTCGCCGAGGCGCTCACACAGTATATTCTAGGCGGGAAACCCACCATACCGGAGTTTGAGAATCTTAAACCTGATAGGTTTAAGAAGGGGAAGTTGATAAAGGAGATAGCGGTGTTCGGCTAGTCCTCCACTATGATGGTGAAGGGGTCAGTGTCCTCTTATACCTGACTCCATCGCCTATAACCCAGTATTCGCCATCGCTTCTTTTTTCAAGCTTGAAAACCGGGACTTCTTTTTTAACCCTTTCAAGCGCCTCTATCATTGCTGGATTAGTGTTCTTTCTGCTTGTACCCATCGTAACGATATATATAGTGGTTTCACCAGGTTTGAGCCGACCAAGCCTATGATATATCACGACAGCGCTGAGAGAGTACTTGGTGCATATATCCCTCGCGATCTCCTCTAGTCTCTTGGCAGCAACCTCGCTTATAGCCGTATATTCAAGCTCATGTACTCTCGCCTCGTTTAACTCCCCTTTCACTAAGCCAACGAATATGGATAAAGCACCGTTTCCATGGTTCTTATCCATGGCTGAGAGCTTCCCGATTAATTCATCAAGGAGTATTTTTTCACCACTCTCTAGGAGCTTGGCCTCGATATAGCACATCTCAGCCACCTGAAAACGGAGGCGCTATATAGACTGTATCACCATCTCTAAGTTGTTGATCCAGGCTTGCTATCTCCCCGTTGATCAGTACTATTGGCTCGGGCTTTGATGGTAGACTATACGTGTTCTTCAAGTAATCCAGTAGCTCGCCCACCGTGATAGACTCATCGAGCTCGATTCTCACTTCGTTTCCAAGGAAATCCGAGAATATGGAGTACGACCTGATAGTGATCCTCATGGCTACACCCCTTTCTTCTTCTCTACGACTCTGAGATCAGTTATAACCGTATATGGGTATTGCCCGTCTTCATTCTTCTCGTATTTCTTAACCATATCCCATATGTTCAGTAATGCTATGGCCGCACCTGTTAAAGCCTCCATTTCCACCCCTGTCCTAGCCGTTGTCTTAACTGTTATATAGACTCTTATGCCGTCATCGAGTACCTCGAAATCAACTTTGACATTTGTTATGGGGATGTTATGTGTTAAAGGCAGTATTCTAGGTGTCTCCTTAACACTCATTATAGCTGCTATTGTTGACACTGAAAACACGTCTCCCTTCTCAACAAGCCCTTTTTTAATAATTTCTATGGTTGAAGGCTTAAGTTTTATATAGCCTGTCGCCGTTGCCTCCCTGTACACGTCCTCCTTCCCGGTTATATCAGCCATTCTGATGCCCAAGTGGATCACCCAGGTTTAAAGAATGGCTCCCTCAAGTAAACAGCTCTCTTTATACCGTTTATAACTCCTTTCTCATCCCTATTCTTAAGCTCCCTAGATATATCTACTATTGGTTTATTTACAAATAGGCATGTCTTGATCCATCCCTCCGGTGTAAGCCTAAGCCTTGTACACCTTGAACAAAGAGCTGGATTTCCATACCCTTTTACAACATCTACCTTTATACCGCTTGGCATAATGTACTCTGGCCTACTCTGGAACTCCCTTACTGTTTTAGCGATGGAGTTTTTCTCGAGAAACTCTATAATCGAATCCACTATAACATGCTGATCCCTGTAGACATCTTGTGGTATCCCAAGGGGTATAAGCTCTATGATGTTTACGTCAAGTCCCTTATCCGACGCGTATTCTATTATATTCTTTACTTCACCAATGTTCACCTTCATTACTAAGAAATCTATTTTAACCTTGATTCCATGGTTCAATGCCTCGTCAACGCCTTTCAAGACCTTCTCGAGTAGCGTGGATCCCCCGGTTATAAATCTATATACGGGGGGCTTAAGGGAGTGTATGCTTACATTGATTCTATTTAACCCAGCCTCGGCAAGCAATCCTACTTTTTCAAGTAATAAACTCCCATTCGTAGTCATTGAGACATCTCTTGTATAGATGGCTATCTCTCTAACTATATCTACTATATCACTCCTCACCAAGGGCTCCCCTCCAGTTAGCTTGAAGGATTTTATGCCATGTTTTACCGCTACTTCGGTTAAGAAGCCATAGTCCCCGGCATCTAATGCTTCATTCCCCTGGTCATTCATCATTCCTTCCCGGTGACAAAATATGCATTGATAGTTGCATCTCGAGGTTACAGCGATCCTGAAGCTATCTATTTTCCTACCGAACCTATCAACCAACATTTTTAACCACTTTCCTGATCGATTAAGTAGGTGTGCTCCCTGCTCATATAGAGGAGTATCCTCTTACCTCCCCCGAAATCATTTAGCTTGGACCACTCATTCTTAGGTATTGTTAACGTCGTGATTCGTCCCCATATATCTATAGCTAGCTTTACACTGGTTAAATTATCTATTTCTTCAAGCAGGGATGCCTCAAGGGTATAGTGATCGCCTTTGCCTGGAGTAAGGGTTATATATCCCGGGTTTACAACTATGAGGGAGTTTCTCCCATCTATGCAGGAACTAGCGTATGTATTATACCCTATTTTCTTCTCTACCTTATCTATAGCCACTAATGCTTCACCCTCGTTGCACTTCTTTATTCTAGCTGGGATTACGAGGAATCCAAGGGCTTGAAGCATGTATGGGCTTGAAAGAATCTTGTGCTC
The DNA here is from genome assembly GCF_049970475.1 of Desulfurococcus sp. Classification (NCBI taxonomy): domain Archaea; kingdom Thermoproteati; phylum Thermoproteota; class Thermoprotei; order Desulfurococcales; family Desulfurococcaceae; genus Desulfurococcus; species Desulfurococcus sp. The sequence continues at coordinate 18,640 of NZ_JBMFMW010000008.1, read as the reverse complement.
GCTTAACTCGCCATCATATACTATTCTACCATCAACCAAGGCTATGATCCGCTCCTTGAAGAACAATATATCTTCTATGAGATGGGTGGTCAATAACACTGCCACCTTAAGCTTATTAAATAGATTAAATAGCTCATTCCTCAACCTCTCTCTGGTAACCGGGTCTATAGGGGACAATGGCTCGTCTAATAGTAGTAATGAGGGATTATATGATAGGGCTCTTGCAATAGATGCTTTCTGCCTTAATCCATTACTTAGTTGACCAGGATACATATCCCTGTATTCCCTTAGCCCGAAGATCTCTAGTAGCTCATTCACTCTTCTCTCAATATCGTTTCTACTCCAACCCCGCTTTTTCAAGGGTAACTCAATGTTCCCCTTAAGCGTTAAATTAGGGAATAATGAGGGTTCTGATGGCACGTAACCTATGTTTCTCTCATAGGGAGGCTTATTCACTCTAGGCTTCTTCATATATGGTTTTTTCTCATATATTGTCTCGCCATCTATGATTATAACGCCTGAATCGGGCTCTATGAGGCCAGATATCGATTTCAACAGGGTTGTTTTACCAGACGCGTTGGGACCAATTATTACGGCTATCCCACCCTTCTCTAATTTGAACCCGATGTCCTTGTTAACTTGTCTACCATTGAAACTCTTGTTGAGCCCGTTGACTTCAAGCATTTTGTGGATGCCCCTCCATGGATTCCAGCTGGTAGACTACGGCGATGAGCACTAGTATTGACACGATATATATTGACAGCGTGATCACAAGCACACCTATACCCCCTAGTTGGCTAACCAAGTAGAGGTATATTGGTAACGTCACTGTTTTCCCCCATATACCTCCACCGATAATATAGGATGCCCCGAAATCCCCTAGGACACGTGTAAAAATAAGTATAAAGCCGGTGAACACCTGCCTAGTACTCATAGGTAGTAGGATAGTGTAAAGGTACTCGATATTAGTAAACCCCATTGTCAAGGCGGCATCCTCATAGCTTCTAGGGATGCTTGAGAACAATGCAGTGAAATAGCTTACGCCAACGGGTATTCCTAGAAAGAGCTGGGCTGCTATTATTCCCTTTGGGTCATTCACTATTTTTAATGTATTGTCGATGATCAAGCCTAGAGGGGTCTTGGTGAAGAATAGTAGTAACAGGAGTCCCACAGCCGCTGGAGATATAGATGATGGAAGCATTATAACCGGGAGTAGTAGATTCCTCCTAGTTATCCTCCTTGAAATATAGTAACCTATAGGTATCGTGATCAGTAATATCAGGATGGATGAGGTGGTCGAGGTGTACAGGGAGAGAAGCATGGAGTAGTAGAAGTCGCTTAACAGGTGACCCGGTACAAGGATCCCTTGCCATATAGCCATATATATAGGGGTTGCAAATATCGTGGCATCAAGGACTAGTAGCAGTATAAGCAGGAGGAGGAACACCCTCACTTCGCATACCCCATGCAAGCATTATTAAACAATAGCTCTTCGAGTCTATAAGGAGTTATAGAGGATATCTTATCGAGGTCCCCTACATATCCATTCTCCAAGGGGTATGGATTGAATCTAACATACTCTACAAGGAACTCCACAAATTCTAGTGCTGCCTGATAGTTTTTAGTGGTGTTGAGTACTGCAATCATTTGACAACTCATCAACGGTAGCTGTGCTGGATTAAGCCAGATTATACTTGTATCATTCAAGTACCAGTAATGCGCTACATGTGGAAGTATTGCAACATCTACGAGTCCTAATGCGACCTGCCTAGCTGTCTGCCCTACATCTCCATAGATCACTAGCTTGTCTTTTACTTTATCGTAGATACCGTTTTTGACAAGTAGTTCTACAGCCATTCTACCGAAGGGAGCCACGCTCGGGTTAGCTATGCCTATTTTCACATCCTTTGATACTAAGTCATCCAGGCTAGTGATATTTGCCGGGTTATCCTTGGGGATTATGAGTGCTAATACTACATATGAGAGTACCTTAATCGACTCGTTCACTACGAGCCCCATTCTTGAGGCATTCAACATGTACTCGTGATCCGCTGTGACGAAGACGTCTCCTTCACCAGTCAATAATATCTTATTTAATAATGTCCCGGTAGCACCTCCAATGATCTCGATTCTAACATTCGGATGTAGTTGCATGTATTCCCTTGAAGCGTTATTCAGTAATGGTTGAATCACTGGGGGAGTATAGACTAAGAGCACCACCTGGGCGGGACTCTGTGAGTAATACGTGTAGATAATCCATGAGGATACCACTAAAAGCAGTAGTATCATGCTTAAAACTATTGTCTTAGACGTAGGCTTCATAATGTCTCACCGCCTTCGTAGAAAGTACTCGGACAATCCTCCCTCACCAAATGAGATCAGATACTCCCTCGGGATTTTTACACCGGCCGCTATCCACGGTAGCACTACGTCTAGGATATTGTAGTCTGGGAAATATATTATTCCGCTTGAAACCCCTATTACGGCTTTCCCATCCTTATACGCAATCATGTTCATGGTGGTCGGCTTCATTGGAACACCGTAGGCTACTACCTCGCTGGCTACACTGGCTATAGCCTTTGGTGTTTTATCAGTTGGATCAATACTCATACCTCCGGTGACAACTACTGCATCATGGTCGAGTAATAGGTTTTCAATGGCTCCCGCTATCTCGGATTCGTCATCCCGGACATATACTAGTGCCCCCTGCTCTAATTCATATAACCGTATCTTCTCAACGACAACCGGGGATGCAAGATCCTTCTTCCTTCCCTCCACGATCTCTGTTCCTGTTACAATAATACCTATCTTTGGGTGTGTATTCCTGTAGACCTGTAGGATTTTACGTGATGCAAGTATTTCACTTGATATGTATGAGAGATAATCCCTGGGGATACTTAGAGGTATTAAATCGACAATGCCGACTATATCTGAGTGCTTCACATATACGCCTTTACGTCTAGTTATGACGACGTATACTCCTGTAGAATTGATTTTCTCGAGTAGAGTTGAGTCAACCATGAGTAACCCGTTCACGGCTGACCTAAGTAGTGCTTTTCCCTCAGGCGCCTTCTCAACTATGATATTTTCCCCTGAGATTAATTGGGCAAGCTGTAGCACAGCCTCCTCTTCGTGTAAGCCGTACTCTACGCTGTCTCCATCCTCAATATACACGTAGTAGTGGCCGTGATTCTTTAGTAACTCAACATCTTCAAGACTTACTACTTCACCGCGTCTTTTAATCGGCGACTTGAAATCCGGTGTAACAGCCGAGTAATCGAATGCCAGCTTCCTACCTACTGCATCCTCTACTTTTACAAGCTTCATATAAAATCAACTCATATTATTTGACTATTAATTATTAGACAACTATGCTGAGAAATATATATTTTTGTCCAATAATTAATAGTCAAATCAAGATTTATCACGGCATCATACATAGTGAATCAGCAGGGATAACGACATGAAGCCGCAGACGGAGTGTTTAAGGTGTATTTTGACAACGAGGCTTAGAGAGATAGAGTATTCATCGTTAAGTCCAGGAGAGAAGATAGTACTAGCTAAGAGGATAATGAGCAAACTAGTGAACGACTTCTCCCTTGATTCAACTGAGCTAACAAGGCTTGCATCGGACTTGTTTCAGCTAACGGTAACAGCGCCGGGCGTCCTCGACTACTATAGGTTAGTGAAGACCCAAAGTATGAGAAGGGCTCTCGCGTTGAGAGATGCCCATAGGGAGCATGCAAGATACTTAGACGACTACAGGAGGTTACGTTACCTATTGAAGGTCTCAGCCCTCGGAAACCTTATAGACTATGGTGTCATGGATCATAACTTCAATGAAGAAATAGACCCAGGCATCGCTGAGAACGTGGAGATAGCAATAGATGATAGTGTTAAATTCTATGAACTAGTGAGAAAAGGCGGGCTCAAGATAATGTTCCTGCTGGATAACGCTGGGGAAGCAGTCTACGATTCACTACTCGTAGAGTATCTCCGTGGAAAAGGTAACACTACTATAGGAGTAGTTAAGGATGAGCCAGGCTTTCAAAACGATGTAACACTTAACGATTTCATAGAGATCGGCCTGGACAAGGTGTTTGATAAGATTGTAACACCAGGTTGCAGAAGCATATGTTCATCCATACACCTCGATAAGGTGAGCGAGGACTTTAAATCACTATTGAATTCGGTCGACTTAATCATTGCAAAAGGTATGGCGCACTACGAGTACTTAACAGATATTGATATAGGTAAGCCTGTGTTACATATCTTCATACCTAAATGCGACCCCATCTCTAGAAGCCTTGGCTCGGTAACTTACCGTGGTAAACTGGTGGTATATTTAAGGTTTCCGGGATCAAAACTGTGATCCCCCTCACATGGGAACCGGAATCCACTAGATCAAGATATCTCACGGTGTATGTATGAATCATATCTATTATTAGGTCTGGTGGAACCCGTTTCCATAGAAGCGAGACTGTTAAACAGGTAATGTTGTATATGTATAGGAGGATGTACCCTGTAAGAAAAATCAATAATAAGATTATCCCCCATGATGCAGCACCTATAATGATGTCCAGTAATTCAAGAAACAGTATTACGTAGTGTTTTCTACTATCCATGGGGCTTCTCCAGGCATTTCCTCAATATTATTCTGGGCCTCTCACTACTCCCCATGTTTACTATAATGCCTTTACTAAGTAATATCCTAACTCTCTCACCAATGATGCGCCTTGAGGCTTTCCCACGTATGTTTCTGACACCTCTATATATTTCCGAGATACTCATTTCATTACAGCTGGAAAGTACTTCAATAATCGCCCTTGTAATCGGATCCGGTTTATCTAGTCTAATTAAAACATCATAAGCCATCCTAGCGATTTCAAGGGACCTAATTAACGGGAGTGAGAATGCTGATGCTACTTCAAGCGCTATTTTAATTTCTGGGTGATCGATGTTTTGTTTCTCCAGTCTTTCCTCAAGTTTCTCTAGTTTCTCCACTAGCTCCCTCAATACTGAGATGAGGATGTCTAGTTTCTCATCTATACTGCTCAAGCCATGCTTTACCTCTAGTATATCAAGTACTATGGCCGGCTTTCATCGTTTCTCTTCTTCATCAACCCTTATCCTTTGTGAAGCTGTTCTCTGCATTATTAGCTGGGCGAGGCGTTCGAGGAGGTCTCCCCATGCTGGTAGCGCTTTGAGCCTTGAGTAATAGTATTCTTTAACCATCTCTTTAACCATTTCATCGGGGAGTCCCTGGGCCTTGAGTGCCTGGTATAATTGCCCTATATCCTCTCCTAGTTTTTTACCATCATATGATGACTGGATGAAGTTGAATATGTCCCTGAGCCCTGATCCAAGCCAGGTGAATAGGTTTTCTAAGAATGGTGATACGGCTGATAGTATCTTGGATATCTCCTCTGCATCGCTTTCCTCTCCGCAGTGTAATTCATCGAGTTTTTCACGTAGCTTATCTCTTAATTTATTTTTTAACTGCTCATCCTGTATCCCGAGCTCTTCTACTACTTCATTGATAAAGTCTTCTCTCCAGTTTCTCCTACTCATTCTACCACCTTCACTCTAGGAATAATGAGTGTTCACAATATTATTTTTACCTGGATACGGGTGATCAATTATTGCTCACTCGATGTTAGCATGTCTATTCCTTAATTCTTCCTCGGTGACGCCGAGTTTATCCATTAGCTCAGCAATAACGCCGTCAAGGAATATTAACAGTGTATCCTCGAAGAGGGTTCCAAGAGGGGCTAGGGGCTCATGTAGTCCCAATATCTGCCTGCTAATGTAATCCTCCTCGGCAGCCATCTTGGTTCTACCAGGTATTCTAACGACTATATCAGCTAGCTTACCTAACGGGCTATCAGGATATGTGGTTATAGCTATCACCTTAACTCCCACACTCTTAGCCACCTCAGCAGCTGCAACAACCAGCCTAGTCCTACCAGAACCCGAGATGGATACTAAGACATCGCCCGGGGAGGCTCTTGGGAGTATGGTTTCACCGACAATATACGTGTTGAAGCCTAGGTGGAGAAGCCTCATAGCGAATGCCTTTCCAACCAGACCACTTCTACCAGCACCTATGACGAATACCTTCTTATTATTTCTTAACGCGTCTATAAGTGTATATATCATTTTCTCCTTCTCATCATCGCTTATCAAGTCGACTGCTTTCAATGCAAAGTCTATTATCCCAAGCATAGCATCTCTTGTTACACCTGAAACCATGAGACTCCCTTAGGCTACTATCTTTTAACACGTATTTAAATAATATAGTATGCGTAGATCAAGTGTTTTACAGGTGTAAACCCGAATAGACGCGGGAAACAGGTGAACCACCCAAGAAGGAACCCATGCACTTCAAGGCGGAGAAGAGGTCAGTGAAGAAATATTAGCTGGGCTAGACATAACCTAATACAGCCCCGCCTCCCTCACACCTCCACGAGACCCCATCGACGGGGGATGAAAATGAAGGAGGGCGGTCGGGCGGGGTACACTAAACCAGTGAATCGGGGTATGAGTTGGACACGGTATGAGTGTCTTAAGGCGATTCGATCCTTGGAATTCCCCCCTATGTACTTGTCCATTTAAGTACAGCCTGCACCCTTACACAGGGTGCAGCCACTTCTGTCTTTACTGCTATGCAGCCTCGTATATTGGCAGGAGGCCTAGTACACCTAAGGAGAGCTTTATCGAGAGGCTTAAAAAGGATTTAGAGAGGATCAGTGTGAAGGGTATTGTAGAGCTAAGCACTAGTAGTGATCCATATCCACCCATCGAGTTATGGATGGGTTTAACCCGTAGAAGCCTCGAGATACTTGGTAAAAACGGCTTTAAGCTCTTAATCACAACGAAATCCAATATTATTACAAGGGATATAGATATACTGGCGAGATACCCTTCATCAGTAATGATCACTATCACAACCCTTAACACAGAGTTGGCTAGAATACTGGAACCCGGGGCTCCACCTCCTGAGAAAAGAATAGAGGCTGTGGAAAAGCTCAGGAGCAAGGGTATTCCGGTAGGTGTTAGAATAGACCCGGTAATACCCTTCATCAACGATAACCCAACCGAGATAAGTAAACTAGTTAAAACCGTTAAGGAAGCCGGCGCGCTCCAGGTAACTGTGTCAACATATAAGGCTAAATGGGACAGCCTGCGGAGGCTTATGAACGCGTTTCCACAGGTTTCAGAAAAACTAAGGGAGTTATACGTGGAGAACGGTGAATTCATTCATGGATACATGTATCTCTCCAACGAGGTAAGGAAGAGTATTCTAAGCCGGGTCATCAATGAGGCTGTGAGAAGCAACCTGCCTGTTGCAACATGTAGGGAGGGATTTCCAGAGTTCTTCATCAAGGCTTCGTCTTGTGATGGATCTGGATTAATAGTGTATCATCCATTAAATAAACTAGGGTGATGTACTTGGATATAAATGAGCCGGTGAAATTCAACGAGTACACTGGTAAGTGCCCTGTTTGCGGAGGCTTAATGGTTTACGTAGACTATGTTTACAGGATACCCTACTATGAATCCGTGTTGATAACCACTGGTGAGTGCTCCTCATGTGGCTATAAGTACAGGGATGTAAGGTTGACAGATCAAAAGGAGCCTAGGAGAATAATATACAGGGTTGAGAAGCCCGGTGATGAGAGGGCATTGGTGATCAGGTCGTCGGGCAGCATCCTCTTAATACCAGAGCTTGGATTAAGTATTGAACCAGGTCCATTCTCCCAGGGATTCATAACAACTGTGGAGGGACTAATCATGGATTTCGCTGAGAAAACAAGGTTCCTCTGTGAGGAAGATAAAGAGAAGAAGGCTGAATGTGATATCGTGATGGAGAAGTTGGCTAAGGCCAGGGATGGGCTGATCAGCTATACTGTTATTATAGAGGATAAAACCGGGTTAAGCGATATAGTGAGTGGGAAAACGATCTATGAAAAGCTTCAACCCGCAACAGGCTAGATTATGAACCGACCGTTTTCATAGATTAACTCGTTATCCACGTAGACCTTCGCGTTCCTCATGTCCTTAATCATATCCCAGTGTATTGCTGAAACATTCCTCCCACCTGTCTCAGGGTAAGCCGAACCCAGGGCTAGATGTATTGTGCCCCCGATCTTCTCGTCGAACAGTATTTCCTTAGTGAACCTGGTTATATTATAGTTCAACCCGAATGCTATCTCCCCCACTTTCCTGGCTCCATCATCCGTTTCAAGCATCTTCTTTAAAAATGCCTCGCCGCGTCTAGCGGTAGCCTCTACTACCTCGCCTTTTCTGAAGACCAATTTAACACCTTCTACTTCTACACCACGCCATATGGCCGGATACTCGAACTCCACATATCCCTCGACACTATCCTCTACAGGGGCTGAGAATACCTCGCCACCAGGCATATTGTAGTGTCCATCATCATTAATCCATGTTCTTCCATCCACGCGTAGATAGAGGTCTATCCCGGGGCCCACGTATCTTATCTCCCTGGCCTTATTCAGGAACTCAGCTATCCTCTGCTGTCTCTTCCCGATCTCGCTCCACACAGATACCGGGTCAGCTGAGTCAGCGTATGTGGCGTGGTAGACGAAGTCTTCGTATTCACTTATACTCATACCGGCTTCCTGGGCTAATGCCCTCGTTGGATATGGGGCTATAACCCATTTCAGCTCACCCTTCGCGCTTCTCTCCAAGTATATTTTATTTAGCTCCCTTCTAGCCTGACTCCTCACCTTAAGCTTCTCCGGGTCTATTCCGATAAGCGGCTTAGTGTGGGATGGTGAGAGTATGCTTATCTGCGCGTTCACTCTCGACACGATTTCCTTCTCGAGTATGCTTACATGTGAGAGGACTTCTTGTGGTGCATACTTGTAGAATGCCTCGGTTATTGATTCATCACCTATATTTATGAATACTGGGTAAGCCCCGGCCTCCACGGTATATCTGACTATCTCTCTGACCAATGGTATTGATTCAACTGAGGCATTGATTACGACTTCTTCCCCTTTCCTCAGATATACACAATAGTTGACTATAAGGCGGGCTAGATTAGAGATCCTGGGGTCCACCATGCAATACACCAATGATTTAAAATGATCGAATACGATAAAATAATTTTAGGTGTCCCATATGCACCCTGAGTTAATCGAGGCATTAAATAAGCAGTTGAACCAGGAACTCAGGAATGCCTACCTCTACTTCTCCATGGCATCCTTCCTCGACTATAAGGGGCTACATGGATTCTCGCACTTCTTCAAGATACAGGCGAAGGAGGAGCTAGAGCATGCCTTAAAAATATACCAGTTCATCAATGATAGAGGGGATATGGTAGTACTCCAGGGGATAGATGCACCCAGGCGTGAGTGGAGGGATATAGTGGAGTTGGCAAGCGATTTCTACAACGCTGAGCGGGAGAATACTGAGAGGATATGGAGATTAATGGATCTAGCCAGGAGACACGGTGATAAAGCATGTGAGGTATTCCTGGAGTGGTTCATTAACGAGCAGGTTGAAGAGGAGAAGAACGCATTAGAGCTCCTGGGGAAAGTTAAAATGATAGGTGACAATATAGGGGCCTTATTAATGCTTGACAGAGTTCTTGCGGAGAGGAAATGATGTATTTAAACAGGGTTGAAAGATTGGGAAGCCTTGGAGTGGGAAAGGGGAAAGTATTTGCAAGCCTCAATCCTAGAGGATTTTTCAAGGGCTCTCTCACTATCCTTAATACTTGAAGCTTCTGCATGGCCTAAGCCAGGCAACGTACATAGGCTTAGGGATAGACCTGATCTAAGGTACGAGGCGTTCCTGGCTACAGGGGTTATGGCCTACAGTTATTTCAGGAGGGGTATTAAACGAGGCTTGAATGGATGGCGTAGCATAGTGCTTGGTGATCTGATCTATGGATTAGTCTCTGACTCCATGAGGAAAACCCCTTCATCCAATACATGCCTTGGCTCCAGTACGCTCTTAATCCCCCTCAGTCTTGGTCTAGGACGCTGTATTGCAAAGGGGATCCCTGGATTAGAGTGTGTGATAGAGGGGGCCATGGAGGCGCTTAACGGGGCTGGTGTGTGGGACACTATATATTACTATAGAGCCGTGAGAACGGCCTCACCAAGCTATCTTAAGCCAAGCGATGACACGGGGGAATATGTAAACATATGGGATCCGCATTACGCTAGGAAACTAGCTGAGAAAAATACTCGGCTAATAGACGTCTTAAAGTATAGTTCTAGAATAGATGTGGTGGCTGACGAGCTGGTTAACGGATATAAACGCTCCATCGCTTCGGAGAGATTTCTCAGAGAGCGATTCAACCTGCATGGTGACTGGAATAGAAGCGTTGTTGAGACATACCTGTACATCCTCATGGAAAACAATGATACAATAGTGTTGTTAAAGCATGGGGCTGGAATGGTAGAATATGTGAAAAAGAGGGCGGAGGATGTTCTCTTAATGGTTCTCAAGGATAATAGTAGCGAGTGGGTGAAACCTGTCATGCTTCTCGATGAGGAATTATACAGGCTTAAAGTAAATCCAGGTGCCATAGCCGATCTCACAGTATCCTCGATAGCTTTATTCCTGTTGAAGAATATTATCCAGGGCGATGCTTTTCTAAAACCTAGTACCGTTTAAACCTCTCCTCTAGATCAACCCTTCCCCGTGGATGATACCCAAGTGCTTCCCAGTATCCATCCCTGTACTCCTCGCTAAGGATTATCCTTGAAACCCATTTAGCGCTCTTCCAGCCGTATAGATGTGGTATTATTAGCCTGGCTGGGTATCCATGCAGGATATCGAGTGGTTTACCATTCATTTCCAACGCTACTATTCCTTTAACCCCGTCACTATACGGGACTATTGTTGTGTACCCGTCGAGGCTCTCCGTGAACATCCATTTCACATTGTGACGTGGAGCCGCTATCTCCATAATCCTTGAGAGCCTGACTCCCGTGAACTCGAGACCTCCCACGCTCCAGCCTGTTACACAGTGGAAATTCACCCTAAGCGTTTCCACCCCTAGTTCATAGAGGTCTTTCAGTGACAGGCTCACTGGTTTTTCAACGCTCCCAACTACTTCTAAACGCCATCTGGCCACATCTATTGATGGTACTCCGAGTATATTGTATACAATCATGTTAGGTATATATGTTTGCCCAGGGGCTCCGGGCCCCTCCTCATTGTTGGTATGGAGCTCCCTGAGGGGATTATACATATTCTCGAATCTAACCAGGTGAACGTAGCCTCTTGGTATAGTGAATAATATGCGTGAAGCCCTATTGTTTCTCACTATTATACGTACACTTATGTACTCACCACTTGTATCTAACGCTCTGTATTTAAACCTGTACAACATATGTGTGGATCCAATGGATTCATTCGAGTCGAAGACTAGGATTCCCTTCCCAGCATCCTTGAACACGGCTTCTAGGTGTTTTTCAATAATACCTCTTACATCGCTTATATCATTGATAACCGCTGCCTCCTCTATGACACAGTCCACTACTACTTCAACACCTTTACTCTTTAACCCCTCGTTTGCAGTGGTATAGCACTTCAATTCAACCACCTATCGGGTTATAAGTTGTAATAATTTATAATATTATTAATGAGGTGAACTATATGAGCGATGAGCTACCTGATTCATTAAGGCTGAAGCTCTACAAGAAGTATGTTTCAGCAATCACTAGGAAGAGCAGTGAGGTGGATAAAACACGGGTTGAAAAACCCGAGGATGTGGTGTGGAGTAAATTAACGGATGAAAAAGCGAGGGAGCTCATGAATAAGCTTAAAGCACTCTACCCCGATATTTACCAGGTACTCGTTGGAGAGCTATATAAGTTATTGAAGGACGGGGTTTTAAAGGAGCTGGATGGTTTAACCGCGTATAGTATTATAAAGGCTCTAGGACTGAATATACGCCCGGATATAAGGATAAAGTTTGTTAAGGATGGTAAGGAAGTAGATCTCGATGAATACATGAAGTAGGGTATTTTAGAAGAGTAGGGAGGATAGGAAAAAGAGAGCCTTTAACCAAAACTACAGGGAGCTATTTAACACCGTACATCGTTAATGCTAATACAGCCATCTTCGTCCATAAACCGTTCTCTGCTTGTTCATATATGACTGATTTCCTTGGGTTGTCTATTACCTCATCATCTGCCTCATATCCCCTGAATATTGGGAGGACGTGCATTAATACGCCATGCTTATCCATCAAGTCCATTAGGCCACGTGTCACCTTCCAGTTCTTATACTTCTCATATATCTTTAATTCCTCATCCTTGAATTTACTGTATCCGAGCTTGACTAGTTGTGGGGAAGCCCAGTTCCTCGGGAACACCGCATGCGCACCCCTGACAGCCTCCTCAAGGTTATCAGTGAACTCTATTGTGCTACCATGTTCTCTTGCCAGCTGCTTAGCCTTTTCAACCAGCTCTGGGTCTAGGTCGAAACCTGGTGGTCTAGCCACTACTACATCTACTCCGAAGCGTGGGAACAGTATCATGTCCTCCTGGACGCTGCACCACCCTCTTATCTCAGGGCTGTATGCCCACATTATGACATACTTTTTGCCTTCCACGTTTCCGAATCTCTCCCTGAAGGTGAATATGTCGGCTAACCCCTGTGTTGGGTGGAACTTGTCGTCAGCCATGTTTATTACTGGTATATTTGCTGCGTCAGCCATCTCCCTTATATACGCGTTACCAACTCCATATAGGTAATCTATGGCTTTATCCAGGATTCTAATCCCTAATCCATGGCCATAGACATCGTACATAGCTGCGACATCTTTAACGGCTTCGCCGGCTTTCTCCTGCTTCCCGAAGGCCATGCGTGTCGTTGTTGCATCAATGAATGCTGCATGTCCACCTAGGAATACCATGGCTGACTCGAAGGCTGCCCTCGTCCTCGTTGATGGTGCGAAGAATAACATGTAGAATACCTTTCTCTCTAGGATCTTTGGTAATGCCTCTACACCATAGTAGTGTGCTATCTCTTTGAACTCCTTAGCTAGTCTAAGCGTTATCTCTAATTCCTCATCGCTCCAGTCAAGGGTTGATATTAGATCTCTGCCGCTTAACTCTCTTACTAGGTGTCTTAGGGCCGGCATTGGTTGGACTCACCTTTAATACTACTTTCACCTGGTTAAGGTAATAAATTTTCACGAGGTTTTGTTTAAAACGCCTGGCTGATATAGGTTTTTAAGAAGGTGTGTGAAGTGCGTGGGAGATTAGTCTTAGTTATAGCAATCCTGGTTATTGTCGTGGCAGCTGCCTTATTATATATAGTGCTATCACCAAGGGAATCTATACCTAGGAGGATCGTTGTATACGCGTACAACGATAAGATATCAGGCATAGATCCAAGCATAGAGGATGACACAGGCTTGGTTATCCTGGGCTCAGTATACGAGCCACTGCTCTACTATAACCCCCTTAAAAACGAGTTCAAGCCTGCTCTCGCAGTGAACTGGAGCAGTAATGAGGATGGTACTGAATGGGTTTTCCACTTAAGACAGGGTGTAAAATTCCATGATGGAACACCATTCAATGCCACGGCTGTAAAGATAAGTGTTGAAAGAGCCCGGGATATATATAGGGAGACGGGGAGGGGTCTAGGATATATATGGGACGCAGTTGAGGAAGTCCAGGTGCTCGATGAGTACACAGTTAAATTCAAGCTTAGCTATCCCCAGAGACTAGATATGATCGTGGCTGCAAGCTACGCAGCCTACATATTCTCTCCAAGCGTCCTTGAAAAGAGCTCGGCATCCTCCTACATGGATGAAGCCCTTGAGAAGTGGTTCAACAATGGCATTGATGGTGGCTCAGGACCATATATGATTGTATCCTATCGTCCCGACGCCGAGGTCAGGTTAAAGAAATTCGACGAATGGTGGGGGTGGAGCATAGTTAACAACCCTGATGCACCAGATGAAATAATTATAAAGATACTTACGGAGCCCCAATCCCAGTATAATGGACTTATTGCCGGCGAAATAGATATCGCTTCAAGCGTGCCCCGGGACAACATAGGGGACCTTGTAAACAGGGGGTTCAAGGTATTCAATTTAACTACGTATCACAATTACATAATGTTCTTCAATACGAAGAGGTATCCAACAAATATAACAGAGTTCAGGAAAGCAGTACTCTACATGATAAACCTGGATGAAGCCATGCAATTAGCCATGAAAGGGTATGCTCTCAAGGGAAGCGGTATAATACCTCATGGTTTTCCGGGGCATATAGATAACCTAGTATATGACTATAACATGGAGGAAGCATTAAGATACCTCAATCAATCCGGGGTCACTACCCCTGTAACCATTGAGATACTTTACCAGGTGGACTATGAGGAATTAAAGATCTTTGCTGAGTATCTGCAGTCAAGGCTTAGGGAGATTGGTGTAAACCTGGTGCTTAATCCACAGCCCTGGTCTCAGTTAAAGGATATCGCTAAGGGTATTTGGGAGCACCCGGAGACAACACCGCATATAATTATAGCTGACTGGTGGCCCACCATACCATCCCCATACGACTACCTATACACAATGTTCCATAGTGAGTCAAAGGAGTGGAACTTCGCTGGATACGAGGATCCAGAGTTCGATAACCTGGTTGACACGGCGTTTGAACGCGAGGGAAGTAATTACACGGATGCGATCAACCTTTACAGGGAGGCACAACTTAAACTATATAATGAAGCAATCGCCGTAAATCTATGGGATGAGGTTAAACCGTTTATCTATAGTGGGAAACTGGAGATACCGGAGGAAGCCATGAACCCGCTTTACATGTATGTCGTGTTTTTCCAGTACGTGAAGGTGAAAGCGTAAATTGCCCGTGAGCATAAACTATGTTGTGAAAAGGGTTTTTTGGTGTATCCTAATAGTTTTCGGGATAATTGTTTTTTCATACTTGATCCTCATTTTCTCACCGGGAGATCCGGCTGTTAAATGGGCTGGAAACCCAAGGGGGCCGTATGCCTCAATGGCTATTGAGAAAGCTAGGGAGGAACTTGGACTCAATGATCCATTATACCTGCAGATCGCTAGATTCGTGTATAACGTTTTCAACGGTAATATAGGGGATAGCATCGCCTATAAGCAGCCAGTGCTACCGCTCATCTACTCAAGGCTTCAATCGACACTGGAGCTACTTATAATCGCGTATGTTATAGCTGTACCGCTGGGAATTTTCCTAGGTATTTACTCGGCGTTGAGAAGGGGTAGTAGGAGCGACTCCTTGATACAGGCCGTCGGCACGATCTTAGCGAACACGCCTACTTTCTGGGTTGCAACGGGGCTCTTCCTAGTGTTTTCGATGTCAGGGATCTCATTATACGGTAGGATTAATACAAGGTTGGCTTTATCAACGGGGTTTCACCCTATAACTGGGTTCTACTTACTTGACAGCCTTATCCAGGGCAACCTACTCGTCTTCATCGATGTCCTACTACGACTACTGCCTCCAGCTCTCGCCGTAGCTGTATACCCGCTTGGAGTATTAATCAGGTTAACGAGAACCCTCATGGCTGAGGCGCTCCTAGAGGACTTCGTAAGAGTGCCTGTTGCATGGGGGGTTAGGAGGGATATAATCATATGGAGATATGCATTAAAGGCATCTATCCCAGGCGTGATACAGATAAGTGGGCTTTCATTCGCATACAGCCTTATTGATGCTATGGTTGTGGAATACACGGTGTTCGGTAGGGAGGGGCTTGGAAATCTATTATACGATGCACTCAACTACTCTGATTTCAGGCTAGCAATAGGCTTAATCACTGTAGTAGCTGTCTTCTACCTCGTGGTTAACACACTAACTGATATAATTCAGGCACTCGTAGATCCAAGGGTGAGGCTATGAACAGTATTGAGGCAAATATTAGGGGTGCAGCATACCTTGTCAGGAAACAGTTTAGGAAGACGAGGTTTAAAACAGGTTTAGCAATAGTGTTGGTGATCACCATTCTAGCTCTACTCTCGCCAATAATAGCTCCGTTCCCAGAGGAGGGCCTAGGCTATATACCGGAGAACGCTGTAGCGAAGGCCAGGCTTCCGCCGAATCCAGTCAATATATTTGGAACCGATACGAGGGGGAGAGACTTATTTTCTAGAGTGCTCTTTGGCGCCGGATCAGCATTGGTTGAAATATTAATCGTCGTTCTCACGAGTCTCTCTATAGGTATAATCATAGGGGTTTCGGCAGCGTACTTTAAAGGTGTCGTGGAACACGTATTGAACTACCTTATTGAATTATTTGTAAGTGTACCAGCAATAATAATAGCCCTGGCTTTGAGACTGGCAATAGGACCCGGCTTATATGTGGTCATACTCGGGTTGATTACAACATGGTGGTCATGGTATGCTAGGGTTACCTATATATATGCCAGAAGCATTGTTGAAATGGATTACGTAGTATTAGCAAGGCTCAGTGGGCTGAACAGTTTAAAGATAATTTATAGGCATGTATTAAGGAACACAATTCCACCCGTCCTAGTGCAGGCTGTGACAGATATGGGGAGTGTCCTCTTAGAGGCCACCTCCATAAACTTCATAGGGCTGGGCGTCCCCTTAAACTCGCCCGAATGGGGGGTTATAATGCTTGAAGGCCTCCCAGTTATTACTATCGCGCCATGGATAACTATGTTCCCCGGCATCTTTCTATTGATCACTGCTCTCGGATTCAGCTTAATAGGTGATAGCCTAAGAGAGGAACTGGATCCACGGATGAGGAGGAGGTGGAGGCTGTGGTTCTAGCCGTTAAAGCAGTGGACTTGAAGATAGGTTATATGGATGAGGAGGAAAAGATTTACTGGGCTGTTAGAGGCGTTAGCTTCCAGGTGAGTGAGAGCGAGATATACTGTATTGTCGGGGAAAGCGGTTGCGGTAAATCAACGATCGGTAACGCTATTGCCGGGATTTTACCTTCACATGCTGTGACAAGGGGTAAGCTCTATATATATGATAAAAAGGTGATCGACAACGAGAAAATGGATTACACCGGGATACGAGGCAGGGTTGTCTCATATATACCGCAGAACCCCGGGACAAGCTTGAACCCTTATGAGACCATAGAGGAACAGTTCTACCACGTGTTGAGTAGTGTATACGGCTATGATAAGAGGAAGTCTGTTGAGACAGCCAGAAGATATCTCGCAATGGTTGAACTGGATCCCGATAAAGTACTCGATTACTACCCACATGAGCTCAGTGGAGGCATGCAGCAGAGGGCTGCGATAAGTATAGCGCTGGCTACAGGGGCGCGGATAATCGTCGCTGATGAGCCAACCTCCTCATTGGATGCTCACCTCAGGTTGCAATTGATTAGGTTAATGAGGAAGCTGAGGGATACTGTGAGGTTATCCATAATACTGATAACACATGATCTCGTCTCAGCTGGACGGATATGTGACACCATAGCAGTAATGTATGCTGGTAAAATAGTTGAGGAGGGAAGAGGGAGCCTGCTTCTAACCGAGCCTCTCCACCCATATACTCAAATGCTTGTAGACGCGGTTCCAATCCTGGGGTTGAAAAAGCCGTTGAAGAGTATTCCAGGTGAACCACCCCAAGTCGGAGGCGAGATATCGTGGTGTGTGTTTCGTGAGAGATGCCCTGTTACATTCGAGAAATGCAGTATCCACCCTCCCGAGCTATATATAATGGAGAGGAAGGTCTCATGCTGGAGGTACATGAATCATGGTGCCAGGTGATATCATTAGACTGGAGGATGTCACAGCTGGATATGTTGTTATTAAACAAGGCATTAAGAGCATAGCACGAGAGAAGATGGTGGTGTTGAGAAACATTAATCTAAGAATAAAGGATGGAGAGAGAGTTGTAATCATAGGTGAAAGCGGCTCGGGGAAAACCACCCTGCTAAGGGTTATTCTGGGACTACTTAAGCCCTTCAACGGGAGAGTATTTGTCATAGGGAAAGATATATATAGTCTAAAATGGAGGGAGCGAGTGAAAGTATTAAGGCAGATAGGATATGTTTCACAAGACCCCTATAAAGCATTGAATCCAAGTGTAAAGGTTGGAACAATACTGGAAGAACCCCTAGAGGCACTTGGTATAAGTGAACGGGGTTCCCGGGTTAAAGACATCTTAAGACTTGTAAACTTACCTGAGAATGTTCTCAACATGTATCCGATGGAATTGAGCGGTGGAATGAGGCAACGGGTGCTTATAGCCAGGGCTATAATACACGATCCCGAAGTACTCATCCTGGATGAGCCAACCTCAGCGCTAGATGTATCAATGCAGGCCCAGATAGTGAACTTGATAAATGAAATACATAGGAAGCTCGAACTTGCCATCCTCACTGTTACCCACGACCTCGGTGTTGCACAGTATCTAGCCGATAGAGCAGTGGTATTATATAGAGGCGAAATAATTGAGGAGGGTGATATAGATTCTATAATCAAGAACCCGAGAAACGAGTATACAAGACTACTTGTCTCAAGCTACTAGGTTTAACTACAAAGCCAGTATCTTTTTATGTTGGTAATATTGTCTATGTCGGAGAGATTGCTTCCGTTTGTCCCTAGAGGGCTGTTCTGTGCTTTTTAGGGTCGCCTCTAGGGACATCCGCCTCGCCCACAG
>NZ_JBMFMW010000007.1:0-22922 GCF_049970475.1 Desulfurococcus sp. | reverse complement strand
TGGAGTCCCCCTAGGTGAAACCATGAACATAGTATAATTAGAGCGAACACCTAGGGAGAAACAGAGTGGCCCCACTCCTTAAAAGCTATTCCTAGAAGATGTTGCTTACGGGGCATATATGAGTGAGTTAGAGAATATCAGTAAAGTTATAGTGGAGATACAATTGGATTTCAGCGGGGAGAGCGATGAAGCGTTGAGGCTCTTATTCCAGGTAGCTGAGGAACTCTTAGACAGGGATGGCATATGGGTTGAAATAATACCCGTCCACATATGGCTGGACGATCCCTTGGAAGCTGAATCCATGGATCTACCACGCATATTCATAAACGGCAAGCTACGCTTTATTGGGAAAGTTCCCTCTAAGAAGGAGTTAAAGTCAGCCATAATGGAGCGTGTTGGAGTAACCCCTGTTAATAAAGAGGAAAGCGGTATCAATGTAACCAGACTATATGATGGCGGAGTAGGCGATGCCGTCCTGATTGCGTAGGGGACTTTATCCTCTTTACACGTCTAACCCTGCTCTCCTCAATGTATTTATGATTTAAATAATGAATCAATTACTTAAAATAGTTAAAGTGTCTTGGTGAAAATATATTCAAAAAATATATAAGGGGATTTAAACAAAGATATTATTGCAGAGCCGCCCACCATCATGGGAGAAAAGCAAGTATACAGTATTACAATAATTATTTTTAAGTAATATGCTGTTTTCAGTGTTTAAAACATACACGAGTAAAGCGGACAATTTAGAATACGGTGCCGACCCAGCTGATGAGGCATCGAGATGTCAGTAATTTAGGAAGATGGTGGGTGGCGATGAAGCATTTTTCTCCTTAAGCCACATGCCTGTCTCCTCATGACCTTCCCAATATCCTTAATGAAGCCGCTGTAGGGCTTATAGTCTCTACAGTGTTGCTTGGCAACACGTGAATCGGCTTAGTCCATTCGTGCAATCACTATAGTTCCTCCAAGTATATCTTTAAGCTTCTTTAAAGCCCTATACGTACACCTCCTTCGCTACCCTCTTAGCTACTTCTAAGATCTTGTTAAGCACCTCATCTAGACGTACGCTGGTGTTACACTCACATCATCACCTCTTTCTAGGTTTTACTCTGGTGACGAACTTAGATTTCTTATCACCGGGTGTTTTGAAGACTAAGGAGAGATGAAGCCATAAGGAGAAGTACCACGTGGAGATAGGAAAGTCCATAGTTGATCCTCAGGTGGGCTTCTACGATTTACGTTCAGAGGAGTGTTGGCATCCGATTTCGGCTACTTAAGCGAAATAGCTATAATTATATAGAAACATCATGTGATCTAATTCATGTAGTCAGTTAGTTTTCTATCCTTGGATCTAACAGCTTTTGTGAAGTTTTCTAATCTCTTGATTAGTTCTTCATCTATTTTCGCTATCTCTTTTGATTTAAGGTATTGAATGGGTTTTCAATGTTTTGCCATCCACGTCCACTAAATAAGGTTCTCAAGGTATCTGTTTCTGCTACAATGTTCTTTATGTTCATTTGTTTAACTATCCTCTCTATGAAATGCCTTGTCCTGTTCTCATATATGAGTTTCTTAATCTCTTCAATGCCCTGAATCGATACTGCTGGGTTTGCAAGCATCTTGTCTATGCTTATGTAGGTGTACCTCTTTCTATTTAACAATTTTTGCTTCTTTATATGATTCATCTCTACGCAACTTCTCTATAACTTCTCTGAGTATATACTTCCTTTTGCGGTTAGCGCCAAACACATCTAGTTGTGCAAAGTAGGAGGCCGGATCTCTCGCTGGCAACTCTTCATACTTCTTTGCAACTCTACTATATTTCACGTTAACGCCGTAAACTGCGTCTGCCCCTGAAATCTCTTCTCGTAGATTCTTCACATAGTCTAGAACGTAGTTATGGATGGTAACTTGGATATGGGATTGGAGCTGTTATAGTCTACACATAGAAGGTTAGGTACCATGTCATTGCTTTTGCTAAGCATAATTTATATACATCTTAATTATTATCGTAGTAGCAATAGTATTTACTAGGAGAAAACACTAATAGACCCAGCAAACAGAAGCTTCAAATCAACTTTCTACATCTAATAACTTAAAAATTAAACGCGTAATACAGCCAGCTACAGGAACATCTACGGCTTCTCAATCCGTTTCAATCCGTTTGTCCCCAGAGGGTCATACCATGTAGTCTAATGTCGGGTTTACATAGATACACACGTTCTCCATTAATCCTCCTCTTCACTAGACTTACTAACTACACTCTCAATCCTCCTATGCCATCCCCTTACATGATATGTTTTCAGGTGTGAGATGAGATCATCTACTGTGAAGAAATAGGAGTTCTCGAATTGATAGTTCTCAGGTGGTTTACCACCTAGGCAGCTTGACACGGCATGTATACATATAGGGCATGCTATTAACCCAGTGTATCTATCCCTGCATGTCTTAATCACTATTCCATCTACATTTATCTCGAAGGGCTCCCATTTGGGCTCCCAGGTATATGCCATACAGCATCACCTCAGCCGGTTGATCCCTCCTCATTCCGGGGACTCAGTTGTGGGCATTCATCACTGCTTCTTAACCATCTAGCATAGTCTCTTAAAAGATTGAATAATAACTGTACCTTATTCAATCTGTATTCCACAATGTATCTTGGTAACCCATATCGTTGTGTGAGAAACCTGGTTGAGGCCTTTCTAAGGAACTCTAACTCTCTAATCAGGCTTTCCTCGTGTCTAAACCCCATTCTAATACTCCACCTAAACGTATTTAAGCTGAATAATACTATTCGAGTAGTTCTCCAGAGTGAAGCTGTTGGAGTCGAGCCTGACTATACTATAGCCCTTCACATGCTTCAAGAACTCGTCAATAGGCTTCAACGGCAGTGAGACACCCGTGAACCAGTAGTGTATTGGTAGTATATTTACGGGTCTCACCTCCTCTACTATGCTCCACGCCTCCTCGGGCTCTATGGTAAAAGTACCTCCAACCGGGATGGCTAGTAAGTCTACTCCCTTAAGCCTGGAGATTATATCCCAGCCAGGTTTCTCACCTAGATCCCCTAGATGCGCGATCCTCTTGTTGCTGACTTCCACTATGTATACGGTATTCTCACCCCTCCTCCTCCCTCTTTGTTTATCATGGTATGTTGGCAGACCGGTTATCTTTACATCATCTATCACGACTTCGCCCCTGAAAGACTTCAGGACCCTAGTCTTCACCTTGTCTCTGGCGACAACGTCCACTGCATTATGGTCGAAGTGATCATGCGTGACCAGTACAAGGTCTGCCTTAACCTCAGGCCTCTTTATTCCTATACTGTATCCATCATGGGGATCGATTACAATAGTGTATCCATCATCCCTCCTTAAGGATATACATGCATGGCCATACCATGTTACCGGGAGCATCAGCCTTTACCCCCTTCAACGTATATATTACCTCTACATGTTTTTATCTTTAACTAGTGCAGGTGTTTCTAGTGTTGGATCTAGCCATAGTATTAATGATAACACTGCCACAACTATGGTTTTACATAGTATACGCCGTGTTCGCTTGGAGAGCCGCCAACTGTAGACAGCATACTACTAGCTGTAATCCCGGAGAAGCCAGTATATCATTCATAATCCCAGTAAGGCGTGAGCCGTTGGAATACCTTGAGCAAGCAGTAGAATACGTACATGGCCTCGGCATCCGGGACTATGAGATCATAATTGTATCGGATGATGACGAGGGCTTCAAACAGGTGTTTTTCGACAAGCTCTATGAATGGAGAAGAAGAGGATTAAACGTTTGGATTATATGGAGGAGTAGACCAGTAGGGTATCGTACAGGTGCTTTAAACACAGCCCTCTGGCTCTCAAGGGGCGACTACATATACGTGTTGGACGTGGATTCCAGACTCGATAAATGCCTCCTAGACTGTGCCATGGAAATACTTAGTTCACATGAAGACACAGTAGCCGTTGTAGGGAGATGGGAACCATTGAACCTCGATACCAGGTTAAGCGAGGCACTGGGTTACTCGATGAGGTTTATTGTTGGAGCCATATATCATGGTAGAAACTGTATGGGTTTAAACGTGTTCCCACTTGGCACCGGCACCCTCTTCAAGTCCAGGTATCTTAAGGAGATCCTGAATGGATGGGATCAGGAGAGGATACAGGATGATATGGAGATCGGCTCTAGAATAATGTATCACGGATTAAAGGTTAGATACCTCAGCGACTGCGCCGTCTACGTTGAAAACCCCTCCACGTATAAGGCACTACGGATCCAGCAGTCTAGATGGGCTTACGGAGCCACTGATGTATTGATTGCAAGGTGGAGGCATATCCTTGGCTCTAGGCAAGGAGTTCTAGGGAAGATCGAGGCCATACTCTTTCTCTCGCAGTACGTTGTGCCCTCAATAGTATTCCTTGGAACAGTAATGCTTGCGGTAAATGCCTTCATAAAGCCATTCGATGTGTTAATGAGGCATGCCTACTTGATCATAGCGCTAGCTATCTCGCAATGGTTTTTCGGCAGATACTACTATAGAGAGGTGAAGAGACATATCGGCTCAAGTTGGAGGACCCTTGTGAACATGGGGAGAAGCGCAGCTGTAACAACTGCTTTATCACCTTACTACCTGTACTCGACTCTTAAAGCCCTGTTAAGGATCAGGGTTCAATACGCTAGAACACCTAAGGGAATGTATCAGCTGAGTTCATCCAGGATTAGAATACCATGGGAGCTAATACTAGCCGTCCTCTACGCTGTCACAGGAATAATATATTTACTCAATAATGCCATCCTCTCAGGCCTATGGTTGATTGCCAACTCCAGTGCATATAGCTATGTTGTTTATAGGTGGCGTAAAGATGTATTCTTCAATTAGTAGTGCATACACTGGTTGAAAAATCAAGTAATAGGTGGGGGAAACGACTATAAGCGTATTTAATGGGGATTTCACAGTTGCAGAGGCCATGGATGTATTAAGACCATATGTAAAGGAATGGTTCACCAGGAAATACAGGGAACCAACGCCCGTTCAGAGGAAGACCATACCCCTCGTTAAAGAAGGGTTTAACATACTGGTTTCAAGCCCTACTGGAACCGGTAAGACCCTGGCAGTCTTCCTCGGGATAATAGATAATATCTACAAGCAATATGAGGAAACAGGTAAGATGCCCGAAGGTATTTACGTGGTATATGTGAGCCCGCTTAGAGCACTTAACAACGACATGAGGAAGAACCTGTTGGAACCAATTGAAGGCATTGTTAACGAGGCAAGGCGCATGGGACTGGAACTCCCCCCTATAAAGATAGCTGTTAGAACCAGCGATACCACTCAGAGCGAGAAGCAACGCATGAACAGGGATCCCCCGCACATATTGATAACGACCCCTGAGAGCCTTGCAATATCGTTGAATGCCCCTAAGTTTAGGGAGAAGCTAGCTAACACTAGGATACTCGTGGTCGACGAAATACATGAACTAGCCTCAAGTAAGAGGGGGAGTCATCTAGCTGTAAGTATAGAGAGACTTGAGAACCTAGCCGGAAGGCCCCTCCAAAGAATTGGGTTAAGCGCAACGATATCTCCTCTTGAAGAAGTTGCATTATTCCTAGCCGGTTACAATGATAAAGGAGAGCCCCGGGACTGCATTATAGTTGATGCTAGATTCGATAAGAAGATGGATATAAGGGTTGTTTCCCCAATCAGGGATTTAGCGCGAGCATCCGCCGAGGAAATCAATGAGTCAATATATGGAGAGCTGAAGAAGATAATATCAAGGCACCGTACAACACTAGTATTCACCAACACTAGGAGCGCTACCGAGAGAGTAGTATTCAAGCTCAGGAAGATCTTTGAGAAGGAGGGAGTAATAGATATAGATGATATAGAGGCACACCATAGTAGTCTAAGCAGGGATACCAGGATTGAGATAGAGAATAAGCTTAAGAACGGGGAATTAAGAGCCATAGTGAGCTCGACATCACTGGAGCTCGGGATAGACATAGGCTACATCGATATCGTGGTCTTGCTTAGCTCCCCTAAGAGCGTTACAAGGCTTCTACAGAGAATTGGGAGGGCTGGACACCATATCAGGGAGGTTAGTAAGGGTAGGATAATTGTAGTAGACCGCGATGACCTACTTGAGTGCACTGTACTATCTAAACTAGCCCTCGAGAGGAAGATAGATAGGATCAGGATACCGCGTAATCCACTTGACGTCCTCGCCCAACACATCGTTGGAATGGCGTTAGAGCGGAAATGGAGGATCGATGAAGCCTATAGTCTTGTGAAGAGAACATATACATTCCATGATCTAAGCTACGATGACTTCCTCTCGACGCTGAGATACTTGGCTGGACAACTGGGAGATTTCTACGAGTATCAAAGAGTCTACTCCAAGATATGGCTGGATGAAGAAGAAGGCGTATTCGGCAGGAAGAAATCCACACGAATGATATACTATCAAAACATAGGGGTTATACCAGATGAAAGTAAAGTACACGTGTTCACGGTGGATAATAAGTACGTTGGAGACCTCGAGGAGGGATTCGTAGAGTACTTATCACAGGGAGACTTATTCGTGCTAGGTGGTAGAGTATATGAGTACCTATATAGCAGGGGTCTCAAGGTCGTGGTTAAGCCGGCGGATGGACAAAGACCCACAGTTCCCTCCTGGTTCAGCGAGATGCTGCCCCTCTCCTATGACTCAGCCAGGGAGGTTGGATGCTTTAGACGTGTAATCGCTGAAATGCTTGATGAGAAGGACCGTGAAGAAGTGGTTGAGTACCTTGTAAAGGAGTATAAGCTGCAAAAACATGCGGCCGAGACTATTTGCGACTACATAATGGATCAAAAGCTCTATACAAAGGGACTCGTGCCTTCAGATAAATTGATACTTATAGAAATATATGATGAGCCAACACGGAGAAATATAATCGTACACTCGATCTTTGGACGAAAAGCAAACGACGCTCTTGCCAGGCTATATGCTTACACCGTGGGGCAGAGACTAGGGGTGAATATCAGGTTAACGGTAACCGATAACGGCTTCATGCTTACGATCCCCGGTCATCCGCAAGGCAAATGGGTTGAGTGGTTTAAATCAATACCACCGGATCAAGCGTGGGACATGCTGGAGAGAATTATTAGAAGAACAGATCTACTCAAACGGAGGTTCAGGCATACTGCTGTCAGGAGCTTTATGCTATTGAGAAAATACAGGGATACGGAGAAAAGCGTTAACAGGCTACAGGTTAATGCTGAGGAATTACTGAAGGCCGTCGAAGAGATACAGGGATTTCCGGTTCTCAAGGAGACTTATAGGGAGATCTTAATGGATTACATGCATATAGATGAAGCGATAGAGGTCCTTAGTATGGTCAGAAACGGGGAGATAGAGGTGGCACTACTAGGACCACTTGATGTACCAAGTCCCTTCGCGCATAGCATAGTCGTGCATGGATACAGTGACGTGGTGTTAATGGAGGATATGCGTAGAATGCTTATAAGACTCCACGAGCTCGTTAAGGAGAGGTTATCCAGTTCTAACATGGATACGTGGAATACCATTAATTAAGTAGGATCATGTATTTAGAGATATAGGGATCGACTATGAGCCTGGAGGTACAGGGGCTTTCAGTGGCTGTAGACGATAGGATAGTACTTAGAGACATCTCATTAACAATTCCGCAGGGTGAGCTGCATATCATAATGGGCCCTAATGGCAGTGGGAAATCAACTCTCCTGGCATCATTAATGGGGCTACCCTACTTGAAAATTATTTCCGGTAGGATATACTTTGATGGAAGAGATATCACCAAGCTACCCCCGTATGAGAGGGCCAAGCTAGGTATCGCTTTAGCACATCAGAACCCTCCAGAGGTCAAGGGAGTTAAGTTAAGGGAGATAGCGAGGTTCATGCTCGAGAAATATAGATGCGATGACTCAGCCATGTTTTCAAAGCTACTTAAAATAGATCCTTTACTGGATAGAGATCTCTTCCTTGGGTTCAGTGGAGGCGAGAAGAAGAGGGCTGAACTCTTTCTTTCACTACTGCAGTCGCCTAGGCTAGCTATGCTGGACGAACCCGACAGCGGTGTTGATGTGGAGAGTGCTGAGATCATTGCCCATGCAATAGAATTATTGATCCATAAGAAGAGCTCAGTTATACTTGTAACCCATACGGGCTTGATAACCAATAAGCTGAACAGAATAGACGGGGTCCATTTATTAATAGACGGTAGTATAGCCTACAGTGGCTCACCAGATGAAGTGCTCCCTGTAGTCTTCAAGTTCGGGTATAGGCGTGGAGTAGAAATTCTGAAGGGCGGTAAGAATGGTTAAATATAGTCTTGAGGAAGTTGAGAAAGCGCTATATAAGCCATCCACTTACGGTCCCGACGTAGATTTAGGACTATATACTAGTGACTCAGCGAAGACGACTGAAATCAGTGGCAGAGACGAAATTCCCGTTGAAGCCAGGAAGGCTGGTGAGAGATTCGGTATAAACGTTGAATCAGCGATGTATATACAGGTTGATGAGTCAGCACTATACCGCTCACTTGAGAAGGCCCTTGGAAAATACGGTGTGAAAATAATGCCTACAAGGCTAGCTCTTGAGAAGACTGATCTAGGGAGGGAGGTTTCATGGAGGCTCATAGATCCACGTAGCGACAAGTATACGGCATCAGCCTTTCTTCATGGCGGTGAGGTAGGGTACTTTATCTATGTTCCAAGAGGGGTTAGGGTACCGGTCCCCATATATACCTGCCTAGCCATAACTAGTAACCGTAGAATACAGTACGCGCATAATATAGTATTCGTGGACGAGGGCGCCGAAGCCCACGTGGTAACAGGATGCGCCGTACCCCACGGGGTAAGGGAAGGCGTCCATATAGGTATTTCAGAGTTCTATGTCTCCAGGAACGCGAGGCTTACATTTACAATGATGCATGCATGGGCCGAAGGCATGCATATAAGGCCTCGTACAGCCGTGAGAGTTGAAGAGGGGGGTGAGTACGTTAGCTATTATATCATATATAGCCCGGTGGCGAGCCTGCAAACGTATCCAAGGGTAGAATTATCCACAGGAGCGAGAGCATACCTTGCATCAATCATAGCTGGCAGTGGCAATGGGATATATGATCAGGGTTCAGCCGCTATTCTACAGGGTAAGAATAGTTCAGCCGAAGTGGTTTCACGTGCCGTGGCCGGTGGGTATTCAGAAATATATGCCAGGGGCAGCATTGAGGCATTCGAGGCAGAGAGTAAGGGACATATAGAGTGTCTTGGATTACTTATCTCGGAGAACGCGTTAATATCCTCAATACCCATGATAACATCAAGGAAGCCAGGGGCTATTTTAACCCATGAAGCAGCCATAGGCATGATAGCTGAGAAGGAGATACAGTACTTGATGAGCAAGGGGTTCACTGAGGATGAGGCTAAATCAGTTCTTGTCAAGGGCTTCATGAGTATAAAGGCACCGGGTATACCATTAACTGTGGAGAGAGAAGTTGAAAGACTACTAGATATAATTACGAGGAGCGCTCTTGGCTGAGAGTTACCACCTTGTCTCCTTCACTCCAAGCATGTAGGCGATATTGTTCGCCGCCACGTGTAGGATGAATATTAACGCGAGCGTTGACAGCACGTAGTCGGGACGGCTTATAACATCCACTACACCGAGAAGAAGGTATGAGAGAGTCGTCATCAATGCAAAACTAAGCTGGTCAATTATAGGTAGAGGTCTCCCCGGTTTTAATCCAAGCCTTCGTTTTATAAAGGCCCCTACTAGGTCTCCGAGCATGCTTGAAACACCAGCTACTACTGAGAGTACTTGTATACAGGGATCCCCGAAGGCTATCCCCACGGCTGAACCAGTTAAATATGAGTTGATCACCCCTATTGCAAACCCCTCCCAGGTCTTGTGATTCCCTAGAATAGGTTTACCATCAATGAACAGTCTCCCCTTATCTATGACTTTATCACCCTTCACTAGTAGTGGAGAGGCATTAGCGATCATTGCTGGCAAGTAGTATTTAACGATCCAGGCAATATAGGACTCTATATCCATTCTACACCCTCCCTTGTTATTCTAAAGCGATGAATCTTCTCCCCGCCCATGTGCTTTGGCTTAACTATCCTAGCATATCTCACTGAGTCCCCTATATTTAGCTCTATTATCACGTCAAAGTAGTATTCTAATACAGGTTTACCCACAGGCTCACTCTCACCCTCCCGGGTTCTCACCTGTGCCGAGGCGAACATTTTTCCACCTGCATCCTCGACAACCCTCCTAATTGATGCCACCACGTATGCGAGCCTCGACATGGAATTCTCCGCTAGTGGTTCAAGCCTGAATAAGGAGTTTAAGCTATCTACGAAAATAACATTGGATCCATAGAGGTAGATTAATGTAGCTAGCTCAACAAGTTTATTGAAATCATATACCTCGGTGAATAATACATCACGGTATTTATCCGGGTTTACAGCCACCTTCTCATAGTGTAAGGTCTCCTCAGTGGACATATATAGGCACTTCACATTCCTGCAATAGTTACCGGCTATGGTTATCAGCATAGATGTCTTCCCAGAGCCGGCTACACCGTAAAACAATATTGTAGCTGCATTCCTGATCAATTCATCAATATCCCTGTTACCAGTATAAAACTCTATAAAAATCACCTTCCAAGTATTCTATGTATTGAGAGGAGTAATATTGGTGACTCACTGATTTGCAAAGGCGGCCACTGGTTATAGCCATATACGAGCCCAAGTGGTTTATACATGTACTCAGCGTTCTACGTGAGAGAAACATCTTTTTTAGCCATTACTATACCAGGGATGAAGTCCCATACGGTAGCATCCTATACACGGACTACTCACTGTTCTCTGAGGAGGTAGCCGGTAGAAGCGATATACTCGTCTTCTATGACCCTACCCATGACTGCAGGATCTTAGAGAAGGCTATCCTAGCCAGCTACTTGAAAGATATATATAATGAGCTAGTGGTCGGCGTGGATCCTGGTAGGCGAATAGGCTATATAGTGGTAGGTGACGGCGAATACATAATACATGGTATAGGAGAATACATAGACTTAATCCATGTGGTCAACTACTTGAAGAAGTGCGTACCCGCTGAGAGAATAATCATAAGAGTCGGCTCAAGACACAGAGGCATTGAATTAGCGTCAATACTTAAAAAAGACACAGGGATGAAGGTGGAAGTTGTCAGTGAAGATGACACCACGCCTAGCTCCGTAAAGATTGATGACGCTAGGTTACTGGGGTCGAGGATAGGAAGGATAAAGCCGTTTAGAGAGAAAGACGTATATGCTGCCTACAAGATCGCCATGAAGAAGGGAATAGAGGTGGTTTAAACTGCCTCGTTTAAACCTCTCAAAGGGAGAGGCCGTCAGGGTATTCGGTCCTATGTCAATAAGCATCCTCAAGGGGTCTATTACTATATTGGGGAAAACAGTTAGAAGCGATGAGAAGGTGATCATCCATAGGTTCAGAAACTATATCATAGAGGCCCTTGAAGACACCGAACTAGATATAGTCATGGCTAATGAATCCGATATACAGCCGGTCGATGTTGAAGACCCTTACAAGTTGAGAAACACCCTGGCCGTGGAAATAGTTTCAAGCGGGCTCAGGAAAATCATTGTGATAGGTGATACGGATTCAGGCAAGACGTCTTTCACCACACTTCTATTAAACACCGCGATCTCGGCTGGGTTAAAACCCTGCATAATCGATGGGGACATAGGGCAGGCCAATGTAGGGCCACCGGGATTCATATCACTCGGAGTCCCCGTCAACCAGGTTCTCTGGAACACTGAGATCCCTGCCTACATAATGAGGTTCGTAGGCGATATCCGTCCACAGAACTATATCTACTTGATTCCAAGAGAACTCCGCTGGCTAGCTGAAAAGGCTGAATCATCGGGATGCAACATGGTTGTTATTGATACCGATGGATGGGTGAGGGATTCAGTTGCGATACACTACAAGCATTATTTAATCGAAGTAGTGGAACCGGACGCCCTCGTGGTTATCGGGGGTAAATTAAGCAGGTACTTTAAAAAGTATGAGAAGATAGGGGTAAAGGTGTATGAAGTACCTGAGCCCCGTGTTAAGCGGGCCCGTAACAGGGAGGAAAGAAGACTCTTAAGAAGCATGAGGTACAGGGATTTCCTAGCTGATGCACCATTGAGAAAGATAGAAATGAATTCTGTACTTATCACTGGTCACCCATTATTCCATGGATATCCTGTCGATGCATCTAGCTTGATCGACCTAATAGATGGTAGGGTAATATATGTGTCTCAGCTAATGGATGAGCTCCACGTCTACGGCTTCATAAAGACGTATAATGGCGAGGAGATCGCCAAGAGGCTTGGAGCTACAAAGGTAAAGATATATCAGCCAGGGTTCGAGAGAAATATCTATTGCGGGATTAGATCCCTAGGGGGATCAGATTATCCCTGCATAGTTGAGAAGCTGAGTTTCGAGGATAACACAGTGGTCATTAGAACCAGATATCAGGATAGAATAGATGTATTAAAACTCTCCCCCATTAAACTTAGAGATGACTACACAGAGGAGTTTATTGAGGTGTAACACTTGGATCTCAAAGCAGTTGAGAAACTAGCTGGTTTCCTCAACAAGGAAATACTTGACCTAGGCACAGTGAATCCAGAGTACACTGTAACCAGGGCAGCATGGAGGAACAGAGATAAGGTCATTGTTTTCAGAGTTAAGGGGAGGGAATGGGTAACTGGTTACTCTAACCTAGTTACTAGGAGACATGACATCTATAGGTTATTCAATGTAAGGAGTGATGAGGAATTATATAGGCTTATGGAGAAAGCATTAAACAATCCAATACACCTCGAGAAAGACGACTTCGAGAAATACTTTAAACGCGTTGACGGATTACTCGATACACTCCCATTCATAAAGTACTATAGGGAGGATGGGGGATACTATTTAACCAGTTCCGTCTTCATAGCATGCTATGAAACCTACTGTAACAGTAGTTTCCATAGAGTCATGTATCACAGTAATGAGAAAGCGACAGTTAGAATAGTTCCAAGACACCTATACTACATAGTTGGTAGGAGACATGAGGGGGGAGACGACGCTCCAGTCGCATTAGTCCTCGGATTAAACCCGTTTCAAGAGCTAGCTGCCGCAATGAACCCCCCGCTTGGTGTTTTCGAGGTCGGTGTGGGGGCTGCTCTAGGTGGTGGGAGTAAGGTTGTTGAGACACCATTGTTTAAAATACCTGTCCCGGCGGACTCCAGCATAATTGTTGAGGGCTTTATAACCCGTGATAGAGATAAAGAAGGGCCTTTCACAGATATATTAATGCTGGTGGATCAAGAGAGACGGGAACCCGTCTTCAAGCCTCTCGCCGTCTACGTATCCAGAGAGGAGTCTCCTGTGTTCCATGCCATAGTACCTGGTTCATGGGAGCATCAATTCTTAATGGGGTTCCCACGGGAACCCATAATATACAGTGCTGTAAAGAGAAGTGTGCCTGGTGTGAAATCCGTTAGACTGACCGAGGGAGGAAGTGGCTGGCTTAACGCTGTAATCTCTATAAAGCAGTCTTCCCCGGGCGAAGCGAAGCTGGCTGGACTAGCTGCGGTATCAGCGCATCCTAGCATTAAGCATGTCTTCGTTGTGGATGAGGATATAGATGTTGATGATCCATTGATGATTGAATGGGCGATGGCAACAAGGATGAAAGGCTCGAGTGATATAATAGTTCTAAGAGATGTTAAAGGCAGCACATTAGATCCCAGGAGCAGTGAAGGGGTTGGAGATAAGGTAATATTCATTGCTGTTAAGCCCTGGGGAGAACCCTGGGATAAATATAGGAGGGTTGGAATACCATAATGTATTTAACACCTGAGCAAGAAGCAATGCTAAAGGGGGAGTATGGCTGGAGCACTGCGAAGGCTATGGAGATCATTGTTAAAGTAGGGGAATCCCTTGGCGCCGAAAACCTCGTTAAAATAGTGCACGCCCATATATCAGGTGTCTCATTCTCCAATATAGGTGAACATGGTACTAGATTTATAAGAGACTTCTATGAGAAGGGTGGGAGGGCAAGGGTATATACCACGATAAATCCTGGATGCGTTGACTATAGTGGCTTACAATCCATTATAGATAATAGCCTAATAAATGCTCAGAAAGACATCGATAACGCTCTCGTTAAGATGGGCTTCAACCCTGTATTCACATGTATACCATACTGGTATAGGCCTCCATCACCAGGAGAGCATTTAGCATGGGGCGAGAGTAGTGCAGTAATATTTGCGAACACATTCTACGGTGGATACACGAATAGGGAAGGGGGGCCTATCGCGCTGGCAGCAGCTATAACGGGTTACACATATAATGCTGGACTACACCTCTCAGAAAACCGGAGGGCTACAGTCCTTGTAACCACGGCACCTGATATCGATAGACAGGTCATTGGGGCCGTTGGATTATGGATAGGCGATAACATTAGGGAGATAACGGTTATCCCTTTTGCCAAGCATCTCACCTTTCCAGAGCTTAAGATACTCCTGGCATCCATGGCTGCCTCAGGCTCCCATGCAATGAGTGTTGTACCTGGTCTAACTCCTCGAGGAACCTATATCGAGGAAATCGAGGAGAAAATCGTGGTTGAAAAAAATGATATCGATAAATACATTGGGGATGAATATCCTAGGGGTAGCTTAGTGCTCGGGTATGTAGGGTGTCCCCATACAACGCTTATGGAGTTAATGGAGGTAGCCAGGCTCTTAGAGAGGTACGGCTCCCCGAGAAAGGGGAGACTACTACTCACCATTCCAGTCGAATACACGGAGAGATATAGGTTGTTGATCAACAGACTGAAGTCCAAGGGCGTAGAGATAGCGGCGGGCACATGTCCAGTGGTCTCTAGGCTACGGAGGAAATACGATGTCGTCGTAACCAATAGTGGTAAAGCGGCATTCTACCTCAGGAAAATACATGGGTTAAAGGTCCGGATAACAGGGCTTAGAGAGGTGATAGAATCTGTATACTCATAGCTGGCGCGTGAAACCAGTGGTAGACGGTGATTGTGAGGGTGAAGTAGTATTGGTGGACCAGTATATGAGCTTCCTCGGCGAGGTAGATCCAGTCCGTGGCATTGTAAAAACTGAGAAAGAGGAGATCAGTGTTGAAGGGAAAATACTTGTGTTCAAGGGTAGCAGAGGCAGTACCGTTGGTTCTTACGTTATCTACGCTATGAAGCAATACGGTAGGTCACCACTTTGTATGTTGGTTAAGGAGGTGGAGCCAATACTGATCGCTGGATGTGTTATCGCTGAAATACCCTTACTAGTGGTAGAGGAGTATGATGACTTCGCAGGCACCCTTAAAAATAAAAACCACCGATATGTAAGATACACCCGCGGCTCAGGGATCCTTTATGCATGGTAAGGGATGCTTTATTGTGCTGGAGGGACTCGATGGAGCCGGGAAAACAACGGTAGCACGTAGGCTTGTAGAGGATCTATCCAGTAGAGGGATCCCGGCTTCATACACTTATGAGCCAACAGATTCCGAAATAGTTAGAGTCATCAAGTCTACTTATAACAATTTAAGGGACGCGTACATCGATGCATTAGCATTTGCTCTGGATAGATTAATACATGTGAAAAACTGGGTTAAACCCCTTCTGGATAAGGGTGTAACGGTTATTTCCGATAGATACTTCTATAGTAGTGTTGCATATCAATCAGCTAGTGGAGCACCGTTTGAATGGGTTATAGAGGTAAATAAGTTCGCCATGAAGCCTGATGTAGCAATCTACCTTGACATAGAGCCTGAAGAGGGTTTATCCAGGAAGTACATGCATACATCAAGGTTTCCAGAGTACGAGGAGAAGGAGTTCCTACAAAGGGTTAGGAGCATGTATCTGAGAATGGTGGAGATGGGTCTCTTAATATATATTGATGCATCGAAACCCCTTAGTGAAGTATATGGTAGGATATGGGATATAGTATATGGGAGACTGATCAGTATGAACAGCCGGGTTTATGATACTTAAGCTTCTTTACGGGGTATCCCGCTTCCTAGCAATAATCTTTAATCGTGCAACCCTTTCAAGTACTTCAAGCCATTTAATTATCTCAGTTGAATCGATATCCGGCTCACTTATCAATGAATCTATGGCTCTAATAGCCGTTGCCTCCACCTTTTCCAGTAACATTGAGAGTGCCGCCCTTGAATAAACTTCCTTAGCCTCTTCATCGGTTTTAACCACATGTATCCTACCATGCAGAGGGCACACCACTTCTCCGCTTTTCAGCTTAAATAATGGTAAGTTGCATCCCTCCACTGGGCATGTCTCGGCAAGCATTACAGCACCTGATTTGAGTAGTTCAGCCATGATTTTTATTGGATCCTGGCTGGACATGCCTTCACCTCTATTCTTAAGATTTATTTATTTAATGGTTTTTAACCAGTAGTAACGTTATGTATTAGGAGTAATCATACTGATTAAGGTGATGGAATTGAGCAGGGTACTTGATAATGAGGTTAAACTAAGAAACGCCATATACTTACTGATGAGTATAGTTAATGATACAGCCGTTCCAAGGAATATTAGGAGGGCTGCAACAGAGGCATTAAACTACCTCAGGGATGAAAGATATACACCTGGTGTTAGAGCAGCAAATGCTGTAGGGGTTCTAGACCAGGTTAGCCAGGATCCCAATATGCCTTTAAGTGCTAGAACAAAGGTATGGCAGGTAATAGCCATACTTGAAACAATACATGATTGAATTAATAAACTATAGATCTACCAATGCCCTAGTGAATACTTCACGCGTCTTTGAATTCTTCGAAATACCACATTATAAATGCGATGGCTTAATTGGCTTGAAAACAATGTGGAAACATACTCGGTTTCAATACTCTATTACAAAGGGTTCCCCGAATTTCCCAAGGCTTATTTTTTCACCGGGTTTATTGTTCACAGGTATCGCTCTAAGTGCTATAGGCTTCGATTTAACCAAGCCAAGGGAGTAGGTGTCCATTACTAACCTGGCTAGTTTTTCAATGCCTGATGGAACAATAATCATGTCTACTCCAGCAACACATGTCGATGCATAGCGTAGAAAATCCCTTGCCTTAATTAAGCCCATGCCCCCATATTTGATTAGTAATGAATCCTCGGCGTATGGTAGCATCACCTCGTTGAAGCCTATTGCTCTACGCGGATCATAGTGTTCCTGTATGAGGTTGTTGACTACGTGCAAAATATAGTTGGCACCGGGCTCTAGGAGGCTGTAACCCAGCGACTCCAGTATTTTAACAACACTCTTCTCCATCCAGGGAGATAGGCTGTAATCTATTGAAACAGGGTAGCCGATATTATTCTCTATTACCTGGGCTATATTATTGAATAACCTGAATGCGTTGTGAATAGAGTTGGAGAGTGATGAGATATTATTAGTTTCCAGCATATCTGGGTAGAGAAAGGATAAGCCTATACTCCTAACACCCCTGCTGGATGAGTCAGGGAAATAAGGAGTATGAAATGACTCATTATGGAAACCTACGGCTATCCTCGTAGCGTTTAAGGGATCCTTCTCCGCTACATCATGTATAATTCTAGAGAAATGCCTTGCATCATCAATCGTGAAATCCCCCAGAGATGGCAGAACTGGAATGTAAACCCCATTACTGGTTAAATATTCAGCATCCCTGACCCCTATCCTCCTTAAACTTACATAGCCCGCGCTGACTAGTATATCCTTATCACTAGCTATGTCGGGGAGCTTCACTAATTCATCCATGCTTAAGCTCTGCATTGAGATACGCTTTGTGAAAACCTCTAGGTTCAATTCCTTAGCTATCTCACTAATCCTGCCTAATACCTCTACACCGAGCTGGTATTCCTCCCTAATGTTACTGCTTTTACCAATGAAGAAAGTTGCAGCACGAATAACTATTTTCTCCATAAATCCACCCTGCTATCTTTAAATACGTTCCTCCTATTTAAGAAAACGGTGTAAACAGGTGGGTAGTCATGGTGACTAGTCTTAAAGGTAGACACTTCCTAACGCTAGCCGAGTATAGTAGGGAAGAATTATTATTTATGATCAGGACAGCAATGCAGTTCAAGCAGAGGTATCTAGCTGGAGAGAGGATAATACCCCTGCTGGTGGGGCGTCACCTAGCGATGATTTTCGAGAAACCCAGTACTAGAACTAGGATCAGCTTTGAAACAGCCATGAAGGAGCTGGGAGGCGACGCTATATACTTGAGCACCAGCGAGCTACAATTAGCCAGAGGCGAGACCATCGAGGACACTGCACGTGTTTTATCAAGGTATGTCGATGTGATAATGGCCCGCGTTTATGAACACTATAAGATCGAGAAGCTCGCACAGTACAGTAGGGTCCCAGTAATAAATGGGCTAAGTGATCTACATCACCCAGCCCAAGCACTAAGCGATATCTTAACAATAATGGAGAAAAAAGGCGGGGATATCACTAGGCTGAAAATAGTTTTCGTTGGTGATGGAGGCGATAATGTCCTACATAGCCTGATGCTCGCCACAGGGATACTAGGCGGAAAGATAATCATTGCCTCGCCCAAAGGCTATGAGCCACATCCAAGTGTTGTAAAACTTTTCAATGAACATGCCTCACCGAATGGGGGCTCCTATGAGATAGAGAGAGATCCATTTAAAGCAGTTGAAAATGCTGACGTAGTATACACTGATGTATGGGTCAGCATGGGACAGGAAAAGGAGAAGGAGAAGAGGATAAAGGATCTAGAACCATACAGGGTCACAGTAGAGTTAATGAACCATGCAAAGCCAGACGCGATATTCATGCATTGTTTACCAGCTCATAGAGGAGAAGAAGTAGTCAACGAAGTCATTGATGGTAAATGGAGTGTTGTATGGGATCAAGCAGAAAACAGGAAGCACGCACAGAAAGCAATACTAGCCCTCCTAACTCCATAGAGATTATCCCATTAAGGTTTTTTACTACATTCTATCATACCGTTACTAGTCAGGACCATGATAGATGGGTGCTGTGAATGAGTGTTAATGAAGCCGTGTCTAATACTATTTACAAGGTATACGAGTACTTTATGCAACATCCAAGGGCAGCAAAAACCATTATGTATATTCTTCTAGCACTTATATTGGTGTATGGTGTATACGTGAGGTTTTCACCGTATTGGTTGAACGGCTTCGAATTCTTCGAATTTGATAGCTACATAGAGTATTGGCAAGCCAAGTACGTGTATGAGAATG
Organism: Desulfurococcus sp.; assembly: GCF_049970475.1. Taxonomy (NCBI): domain Archaea; kingdom Thermoproteati; phylum Thermoproteota; class Thermoprotei; order Desulfurococcales; family Desulfurococcaceae; genus Desulfurococcus; species Desulfurococcus sp. Next base: position 3,603 of record NZ_JBMFMW010000007.1, on the reverse strand, counting down.
GCTTACTCTCATGGTACACGCTTACCAGGGATAACCCTGCAACGCATATATTCTGGTATCCATGGGGTAGGGATATAATCTACACTAGCTACCCATTTCTACCAATATGGACTGGTACAACGTATCATTTAGTGGAAGGCCTAGGGTTAACGCTGAAAGAGTGGGGAATACTGCAACCACTTATATTCGCCGCTATAGGTATAATCCTTGCATACATAACTGGTAGAGAGCTCTCAAATGGTAATAGAATAGCTGGTTTAATAGCAGCACTGCTTATAGCTATACTACCCGCTGCAACTGAGAGAACAGTTATAGGGTACATCGAGAAAGAAGGCGTTGCAATTGTCCCCTTACTACTCTACATCTATTTCTATAGTAAGTTGGCGAAGTCCATTAATAGGGATGAGTCGAGCCTGAGGAAGGCGTTATACACAGTCCTATCAGGGTTCTTCCTTGCAGTAGTAGGGTGGTTATGGGGTGGCTACGTCTTTATACTTGGTACAATGGTTGCATTCACCATACTATATCCGCTTCTAACTAGAAGCGGTGTCACAAGGGAATTTCTCATATATCAGGTGGGATTAATAGTGTTATCTATGGTCTTCGTGATGCCCTCGCCAGCTAACGCGTCAAACCTGGGGGTGTACCCGTTTAACCCACGGGAGCTTGGTACGGCATTATTATCCACCCTGATACTCCCTGTTATATACTATCTATTCAACACCGAGTACAAGAAGCTAGGGTTCAAAAAACCTCTTTTAACAAAGGGAAGATACTTTATTCTACTAGTATTGCTAGTTATTGGAGGAGCTGTGCTAATTACGCGTGGCTACATACCTATTGGCGGTAGGCTTGCATGGGCTCTTGGACTGAGATTTATACCGGCAACACCCCTTGTAGAAAGCATCGCTGAGCACCAGTCGCCGCTTTCAAGCTATAGTACCCTGGTAGGTATGCTGCATTCATGGGGGGTTTACCCTTGGCTATTCTACGCATCCCCATTGATCCTAAGCATAATAGGAGCTCTTTACTTCATCTACCGTGGGGAACCTGATAAATTATATGTATCCATAGCATTCTTGCTAGCATTCTACTCGTATCTTAATGCAGCCTACATGATAGCTATAGCCGCTTATTTCGGTACATTGGTTATGGGAGTCTTCATCGGGAGGTTATTCGAATACATAATGCCAACATCCCAGGAGTTAATAGATAGAAGAAAGGGGCGTGTCAGATATAGGCAGACCCGGGGATACCGGGTGATCGTGCTAGCTATACTAGTACTAGCCCTGTTCAATATAGGGTACGCCGGTTACACGGACTACGCATCGAATACAAGCATGATCTACACGTTAAAGGCTGGTGTCTCAGGGCTCCCCTTCTACACTGATTCCTGGTATAAGGCTGTTGAATTAATGAGAAGCCTGCCCAATGATTCCCTTGTAATAGCATGGTGGGATTACGGATATGGTATATCCGTGGATGGTGGTAAAGCCAGTGTAGCAGATGGTTCAACACTCAATGAAACGCAAATAGGTATTATTGGCTTAATAATGTCATCCATTAATACCAGTACTTCCTTCGAGCTCGCTGGGCTCTTTAACCCTCCATTAAACAACACGTATTTAATGGCTATAGATTCATTCATTGTATCAAGCGATAACACCAGTGTAACCATATGGCCGATAATGACTGGAGGCATGCCCGGCACCGTTGATATACCAAAGAGTATCTGGATGATAAGAATAGGGAACTCGACTGTTGATAGGCTAAGGGCGCTGGGAATAAATATATCATATGTGGATACCACGCGGTTCATCTACGTATATAACTTCCAGGATACCTCGATAATTTCACCGGTATTTGACTCGCCTAACACACTTCCATTACTCTACAAGATGCTGATGGATGGAGTAATGTACTGGGCTGAGTTAAACAATAAGTCCTATACATTTAAATGGTTCACGGGGTCCCAGGGACTCCTTGATTCGTCAACAGCATCAAGGATCAAGGAGGTCACCGGTTTAGATGTCAAATACTATATTCAGGCACGATCTATTTCATCAATAAACACCAGACCCCTAGCTAATGATACATATATTAAACCATTTAGGATAATAATGGAGCCATTCATTAATCCATGGACTGGTCAACCCGTAAGGATTTCAACACCTGATGGTGGCAATGGTATACTATATAGTATCATAGTGTTCTATCAATTAAACCCCGTATCCTGAAACCCTTTTTCTTTTAAAGCATTTACAAACCCATAATATGGTTAGGTAGCAAGGTGCTGACGAATGTTTAGGAGAAGCAGGGATCCTTTGAGAAAGGCCTTAGAGACGCTTTACCATGTAAGGCTGTTAAGAAATAAAATCGACATGTTGTACAATAGGGTTAGTGAGAGAAGAGACGTGCTCTTTGAGAAACTAACTGACCTAGAGTCCAAGGGTGAGAAATACCTTGCAAAACGATACGCCGAGGAAATAGCTAAGCTCGATAAATTGCTTGCAAGGCTTGCGGCCGTGCAGCTGATATTAGAGAAAATAGACCTAGCACTCCAGTATGCTATAAACATGAGGGAGTTCTCGGGGCTAGCTTCGGAGATAAATAACTTGGTTAAAGACATGTCAAAGATACCGGAGCTCAATATACCTGACTTAAACCTAGTATTCATCGAGCTACAAGCATCAGCTAGAGAACTGAGTGAGGCAAGTGAGGCGAATAGCGTTGTAGACATTAACTACTCTATCTCGGAGGGAAGCGATGTAAAAAGAATACTGGAAGAGGCCAGGGAAGTTATGAAGAAGAAACTTGAGAACGAGTTAACAGTTTAGGCATGCTTAAAAAGATGGACAACCACTATAATTGCAGAGTATATCTTCTCTCTTCTCTAACAGTAGCAAAGCGTATTTTAAACCGGTCCAGCGTATCAATCAAGTCCTTCGTAACCCTCTTCAAGAGCTCGCCTGGAACAACTACTATGTATTCACTGTATTCCCTGTTGAGTAGGCTGGAGCCAATCGCGTATGCAAGCATCTTGTACTGGTCTGATAAAGGCGTACCTGGATCTATCACCCATACCCCAACCACCTCATCTCCCTTCTCAGCAACTATATCTGGCTGGAGCGGTTTAGCATACCTGTTCTCCGATGCATCATACCCCATTTTTTCTAGTTCACTAACTACTTCCTCAATTAAGTGTTTTCTAGCTGGAGAGACCTTCTTTATCCCAATATACTTCTCTAGCTCGCCATGTTCCTCAGGACTGTAAAGCGTATATCTTCCCCTATCAACCCTGTAGAGGAATAGTTTCTCGGGGTCCTTATATCTATCCTTACTACTACTGTTAACTGTGACAAGATCTATTTCGAAATCCAAGCTCATCTCAGACCTTGAGGGATCCTTCTCCCTTGCCTTATCAACAAGCTCCTTACGTGTAAAATATATCTTTCCAGCCCTATATAATTCCTCAGCCGACTCCTTTAAGAGTTGCCAATTAGGCTTCTTCTCGACGCCCGGTGATTCATGGTTTTCACTACTACTCAAGACACCCACCATTAGAGTGAGAGCCCTCATGAATTGTTTTTGTTTTTATATGTT
>NZ_JBMFMW010000006.1:0-23322 GCF_049970475.1 Desulfurococcus sp. | reverse complement strand
AGTAGTATGGGTGTGCACATTATCCCATGGAGTATGGCGTACAGCCACCTAGATGACGTCACCAGGGATGAGCAGGCCCTAAGAGACTCCTATAACGTGGGATATATCGTGGCTAAGACCGCGAGGGCCCTGATGAATTATGAGTACATAGGGTATAATCCATCAGTTAACATAGTTGAATTAGCTGAACTAGCTCGTAAATACGCTATTGCAGAGTCAGCTGAGAGGGAGGAAAGAATTAGGAACCTTGAAAGCCTTCTGAATGGTTAACAATACTTGTTTTTTATCCTCTCGATAATCCTGCTAGAGCTCCACTCGCCTATCCTTGACTCCAGCTTCTCAACCCTCACGTTACTTAGCCCCTTTTTCTCGAGGAGGCTCTTCAATTCGTCTGGCTGGATCCATTGATCCGGTCCTAGAAGCACAATATCCGGCTTCAACTCTACAATTGGTTTTAAGAAGTCCTCTTCATCACCCATTATTGCTTTTGACACGTATTTCACGTTTTCCACGATCAGCAATCTCTCTTTTTCATCCATAATGGGTTCTCTCCCCTTGAACCTGGTGAAGTTTCTATTCCTTGAGACAACCACATATACTTCTCCAAGCTCCCACGCCCTCTTAAGCAAGTAAATATGACCTGGGTGGAGGAACTCGAAGCTGCCTGCCACGAGAACCCTAGGCCTCTTCAATAGTTCTGAGAGAGGCTTCCAGTTGAATGAGATAATGTTTTGATATCTCAGCGAGTCAAGGAGACCCTCCGCGTATGCTATGCAGGCTAGACTAGTGAAGCAGTCGTTTTTTTCGAGATAGTACTTTGCATCGCTTACATAGCTACAGGCTAGCTCAATAATATATCGATGCCTTGGATCAAGCTCCCTGATAGCGGTTGCTTGTTGGAGCACCTGTTCGACATTATCTATGTAGGCTTTAACTCTATCACATAGAGTGGTCATTCTATGTGTACACCCGGTTATCCTTTACTGTGTCATAGAATATTGCTCCAAGTATTTAATCCGTGAGCTATAATAATCTTTAATGGTTTGAACCGAGGGTTGATTGTTTCATGGGTGAGGAGGGATATATTGATCAACTACTTGATTTCCTGCGATCAAGGAGCTTTCACAATGGGGAGGCTTCAATAATACCTGTCTTAACTCATCCCTGGAACGTGGCCAGTGTAGTTAATAGGCTCGGCGAGGAGCTAGGGATATTGGACTTTATTATTTTAACCAGGAAAGAACTAGTTGATGACGTGTATCAATCGCTTTCCCAGGAACCCGCCCTCACCAGTGAACTAAATATATACGTGGATCACATGTATGTGAAAAGCATATTGCATGACAGCGTATTCGATAACGCCGTAAGGCTTCAGTACTTTATAAATAATATTAGCGATAGAATCAGGAGAATATATATAGATTTAACCCTCACAACCGGCCCATTCGCGGTAACGCTTCAAGGAGTTTTTAGTAAGACAGGGAGTCACCCGATAATATATACCTACGTGGATACTATACCGTTACCGGGGCTCCCGCAATATCCTAGTAGCCCTAGATGGATGCATAGGGTGTATGTCTATGATGATGAGTCTCATCCTTTAGAGACCAAGCATGGTGGAACCGGGGATAAAACGCTCTCAGCCACTATTTCCGGTAAAATAATGTGGAAGGGAACGCGCGGTATATTCGAGGATATCTCCAGAATCATGAATAAGTTAATAGATGTCAGGTTGATGGAGAAGATAAGTGGTGAATTCAGGGAGGATATCCCAGAGTCCTCTCCAGTGCTTGTGGTGAACGCTTTGAACTCTGTGAACGGAGAGAGAAAGAAGATTATATCGCTTAAACTGATCGAGGGACCCGATGAGGATTCAGTCAATATGATGATGAGTAACTGGAAAATACTGTCGGAACTAGTCTATGAACTCCACCAGGACGCTGATAAGTCATCCATTGAGAGGATACTAATGCAGTTCCAGAGATATACTGGTGCAGTTGACCTAATAGCTAGGGAGCTCGAGGGGCAGAATGCCAGAGACTATGAGGGCTGGAAGATGCACAGCCTCCTAGTAGATATGTATAGGAGGCTTAGAAGACCCATAGCCCTACTCCCCGACACCAATATGTTCTACCAGGGGCTACATATGACACTGTTGAAGGCTAGTATTAAAAACGGGAAGCCATGGAACCCCATCGATGGTGTCAGGATATATATACCTGTCTGTGCTGAGGCCGAGATAAACGGGAAAGTGGCAGGGGTTTCAAGCGAGACAACCGGAATCTCTAAGTACTCTTATATAATGGCTTTGCTTGCCAATAGAGCTATAGATGAGATCAAACAGTATTACAAGGGAGTACATCTGCCTGCTGTGAGCCAGCCTTGCGAGGCCTCAATAGCTGTGGTAGAACAGGGTTTAAGTGAGGAAAGGATAATACTGGTAACAGCGGATAAGAAAGCATATAATGCATGGGTAACCCTGAATGTCTGTAGGGACAGGGTTATATGTATATACGTGGGACACAGGAATAAGCCGTTGAACATAGATGGATTGTACTCTAAATTCTATGCTAGCATTGTGCTGGCAAGCCAGATTTACGTGGCTAGCTCTATAATCCCTCTAGAGCTCTCTATGGATAATAAAAGGATCCGCATGGTGCTTGAAACACTCCAAGGTGCTGGGGCCCCGGTATTAAACATTATTGAGGAACCTACTTCGTACCATAGAGCAAGTTGATCAGTCATGGGAAACTATGGGGAGATGTTGGAAGCACGGAGAAAGCGGTTCTCTACCCACTGCTCTCCCTAATAACATGGCGTCTTGGGTCTAGTGTTAAAGCTCGCTAAGAAAACGAGATAGATAACCTGAAGGTATACTTTTTTACCGGTATTACCGGCTACTACATTAAGTAATGTAGCATATACTTGGCGTCGATCCCCTATTGATAAGGGATCAATTTAATTAAAAAACGATTGACATCCTTTCAGTCTTAGCAAAAATCTCGATTTCAGCCAGCTAGCTGGAACTACATTGGAGGTATCCTGGAGAATACCTCCTCGTATCTTACACCACGGTGCTTCATGTATATTGTGACAGCAATAAATAAGAGGAGGATGGCTCCGAATAACGATGTAGTCACTAATATATCAGTTGGCGAGGTATTGGCGCCAACGGTTAGCGCTAACCCGAATCCAATCGTTGAGGATGTGTAACCCACTATGTATAGTAGCCCCCTGCTTCTATATGTAAATCTATTGTACAGTTTCTCCGAGAACAGTGGTACAGAGATCAATGAGAGCCCTATGAAAACCAGGAAAATCGAGTATCCTAGATTTATCATTTTAAGGAATGAGAGCTCTAATTGCAGGTTAGACTTAATGAAGATTGTTGATAGTAGTATCAGGGTTGAGAGCACGTATATGAATAGGTTCGAATAGTGGGGTACACTGGTTCTATGTGATATCCTAGCCAAGAACCTCGGCATCAAGTGGTCTTGGCTCAGCGCAAGCAATATACGGATACCACTGTTCCAGATAGTCAGCATAGAGTTAAAGTAGAACAGGTATGCTACAGCAGTGAAGATTAACGAGGTATAAGTGTTACCAGTGTAGACAGATATAATGGTGATCAGGCTCGGTGAAGGAGGTGTATTAGTGCCCATAATAATCTTTAATACCCCGGGATAGTAGTGATAGAGGTAGCTGTACGCTGATAGGAAATCGTATCCAGCGATAAGCGTTATAATAACTGGTGTAACAGTATAGAGAGCGATTAATGTAGTGAAGCCAGTAATGTATCCTTTTAAATATGAGTTAACGGGGTCTTTAACCTCACCAGCTATGAAGCTAGCATTCTCCAAACCTAGGTAAGCATACACAGCTACACCGAGCAACGCAAGCGTGGCATTCCACTCGCTTACAGGTTTAAGCGCATTAACGACTACTCCATTGACAACCCCGCCGTACCGGGCTATACTTATTATTTTCCCATAGGAGTCATTGAACAACGTGTTCCAGTTATTAATGAAGACCCTGCTGGAGAATGGGTAGAGTGATATGAGTATAGCTATGTATAATACCAGGGGTATTGCCACGGATACATATAATAGTATTTTTATAACCCTCCTCCCAAAAATTGTTGCGACGAATAAGAATGTAATCATTATAAGTGCTATAATGACTGTAAAGAGTACACTCTTCAGCGACTCACCGAGCGTGATGAGATAACTATTATTAGTGATATACCCGCTCATAATAAATCCATCGCTTAAGATCCCTGTGGAAGAGTAGGCCAGGAAACCAATGGACAACAATCCCCCGCTTAGAAACAGGTATAATGCTATAGAGAGAAAACCTGGAAGCGGCCCGAAGGCCCTGCTCACCAGTATATAGGGGGATGCACTACGCGGAAGAGATGAAGCAGTAATCATGAATAACAATGTGATGGGAATAAACATTAGCCCAGCTAATAGGAAGGCGTATGGCGCTACTCCACCATAAAACCCGGGTGAGCCTGTTGCTGATACAGAGTAGTATAAGAGTCCTGAGGCCAATGGATTAGCTATAACCCATAGAAATATATCGAACCATGTAAATTCCCTTCTAAGTAGATATGCTCTGAAAACCGTGAAAGATGATTCCTCATCACTCATATAGCATACCTCTATCCATTCAAACTATTATTACACCTAGATTCTATATTTATGTTTGTAGAATATAAATTTTCGGTGAAACAATAAACATTATATTTCCCATGATTTACCTGGATTGGAGATTGAATAAAAATACAAAATATCTTACTTTAAATAGAGCTCGCCATAATTCTAATCCAATACCACTAATGATTCCTCGTGTACGCTGAGAGATCCAGTAGCCCATGTCCGCTTAGATTGAATAATATTGTTGGTCTCTCGCTGGCACCCCTGTATTTCAACGCTACATCTATCACTGCTTTCACTGCATGAGAGCTTTCAGGGGCCGGAAGAATACCCTGGGTTCTGGCGAATACGAGTCCAGCCTCCAATACCTCGTCCTGAGGGTATGCAACTGGTTTTACGATATTGTTTTTCACAAGTATGCTTAGCGAGGGAGCAACGCCATGGTATCTTAATCCACCTGCATATATTGGCGGTGGGATGTAGTCGTGTCCCAGGGTATACATTTTTAATAATGGTGTTAATCCGGCTGTATCGCCGTAGTCGTATCTATACTCACCCCTGGTCATAGAGGGAACTGTTTCTGGTTCAACAGCGATGAACACTGGTGGCTCGCCATTATTATAGTTGTAGCCTATGAATGGGTATGAGAGCCCAGCGAAGTTGGAGCCTCCTCCAACGCATCCAATAACATAGTCTACTCTCTCAACCCCTAGTAACTCTAATTGCTTAATGGCTTCTAACCCTATCACAGATTGATGCAGTAGTACATGGTTTAAGACGCTTCCAAGGCTATACTTAGCTCTACCCCCACTCAACACCACATCTTCTATTGCTTCACTTATAGCTATACCTAGGCTGCCAGGGTGATCAGGGTTCTCTGCCAAGAGCTTTCTACCGGTATTGGTCTTAGTGCTTGGACTAGGATATACTTCGGCACCATAGGCCTCCATCAGGATCCTTCTATAAGGTTTCTGAAGATAACTAGCCCTTACCATGAATACCCTTACCTTTAACCCGTATATGTTGCCAGCTAATGAGAGAGCTGAGCCCCACTGACCAGCGCCGGTCTCAGTGGACACCCTTTCAACGCTTTCAACTGCATTATAGTATGCCTGCGCAACAGCTGTATTGATTTTATGGGATCCCGTGGGGAGTACACCCTCGTATTTAAAGAATATTCTTGCATTAGTCTTCAAAGCTTCTTCCAGTCTTCTCGCCCTTATCAATGGCGTGGGCCGTCCCAGCATAAGTAGTGTCTCTCTGACAGCCTCGGGGATAGGTATTCGGCTCTGTGTACTGATCTCCTGGTCCACGAGACTCCTGGGGAACAATACTTCCAGCTCGCTTCTTTTAACTGGCTCCCCGCTAGAATGAATCATGGGAGGTAGTGGTTCAGGTAGATCGGGTACTATGTTATACCAGTAGGATGGGAGTATATCGGGGGTTTGGGTACTTCTTAATTCCATTCCAACATAGTATCACCAGGAGGTAATATTTAGGGGGTTTGACATATAAATCTTTGCTTTTGTATAATAATTAATGAGAAGATTATGTATAAAATATAGATGGCCACGGCTGAAAACCTCTCTCAAAGAGCGTGGTGCCGGGAAACATTTATAAGCCTTGTAATTGTGCTATCTATATCTCAGTATAATAATAAGTTTAGAGGTCGTGATCGGGCTGGAGGCATAGATACTTATGTCCTGGGCCCTGGATAAGGAGGTCTCTAGCTGTTTTTATTACTCTGCAGACGAAACATATACAGTGAACTAGTGGATCATCCCTGAAAGCAATGGGGGTCTAAATGAAATATGGACTTCTAACCGAGAAGCAGTACCTTGTGCTTAAATACAGGGCACAGGGGTTAACACAGGAAGAGATAGCGAGGATCCTAGGTATCTCTAGGAGCACTATTGCTGTAATAGAGAAGTCAGCCTTAAGGAAGATAAGGATGGCTGAAGAAACCATACGTCTATACAGGCTTCTCCATGCGGCAGGCTATATCGATATACCTGCTGGAACACATATGGCTGAAATACCAGGGATGCTTATCAAGAAGGCTGATGAACTAGGGATAAAGTTAAAGGGTGATTTCAACCTGATATATGGACAACTACGCTTACTCATAGGTGCACGAGTAACGAGGTTGCCGCGATACGTGAGGGCGGTAATTCATAGCGATGGCTCATATGAGTTCTACCTCCTGACCTAACCGTTCCCCGTTCTAGGTCATCATGAGGTCTCTGTAGGGTGGTTTATGGATTGTCTAAGACTAGGTTTATAAGCGTTGAAAACCTTGAAAAAACTGCAACCCAGAAACTGCTTGCATACTCTACCACTCAACATCTCCCCCTGAAATCCATCAGTAATCCAAGTATGCCTGCTCCGAGGGGTTCAGGTCTCACATAGGTTTATTTAAATTGGTTTCATCACTTCATCCTTGTTCCCCCTGTATCCCCTTTGGGCTTGCATACGGCTTAGGGGTGTTCGCGGGCACACCGGAGCCCGTGCATCTTGAGTACTTTATGAATAGGTTTATGCATGCGATTACATTCTTCAATAAAAGAATTCAATAGTAAACCTATATGAAAGCGGAAACAGCATACCGAGGCTTAAAAACTCTATTTATCTTTAAATCCATGATTTAAATTTGTATCGATTAGACTCCGAGGATTATTTTTATCAATGCCATCCTCATGTAGAGACCGTTCTTGGCTTGTTCAAAGTATATCGCTTGGGGTAGCACGTCTACATCGGTGGTAAGTTCCCACACTCTTGGGAGTGGATGCATTATCATGGGTATCTTCTTGAAACGTGAGAGGTACTCGTATGTAATAATATAGCTTCCCTTAAGCCTCTCATACTCCTCTGGATTCATTCTCTCCTTCTGTAGTCTTGTCACATACAGGATATCCAGTTTCTCCATTGCATCGTCTGGTTTTTCGAGGAGTTCGTACCTTGTCCTCCTCTGGTCAAGTATCTTCAATACTTCTTCACGGGGTCTTAGTGCCTGCGGTGAGATAAAGTATATTGTTACATCCCTAAAGTTGGATAATATATATGATAGGCTAGAGATGGTTCTACCATACTTTAAATCCCCCATTACCCCTATTGTTACCCCATCTATTCTACCCAAGCTCCTCCATATAGTGTAGACATCAAGTAGGGCTTGCGTTGGGTGTTCATTGTATCCATCCCCGGCGTTCACCACTGGGGCTCTGCATATTTCAGCAGCCTTAGCCGCGAACCCGGGTTCCCTATGTCTCACAACTATTATGTCGGGATCGTAGCTATCAACTGTCCTGAGGGTGTCCTCAGGGCTCTCTCCCTTGGCTCTACTCGTGACCTCCTCGGGTCCTAGATCAATTACGTTGCCCCCTAGCTTAGCCATGGCGAACTGAAAGCTCAGCCGGGTTCTAGTGCTGGGCTCGAAGAACGCTGTGAAAAGTATTCTTCCCTTGGCCAGTTCTAGTTTTTCACCGTTTTCAACACGCCTCCTTAACTCCTCTGCTATGGTGATTAATTTCTCCACATCGCTCCTGGAGAACTGGAGGGCTGATATAACATCCATTCCCTTATACATGGGGTACACCACAACTACTTTATGGTGAGCCCCCGTTATAATTTAACTGGTCTAATCCATTTTCCAACAGGTTTATCTGTGATCACGCCATCACGGTATATCACCATCCCTCTGAGTATAGTGTACCTTATCTTACCCTTAAGCCTCCACCCTATGTATGGAGAGAGCTTATACTTGTATTCAAGCCACTCCTCCGTTACAACCGTCTCGCCACCCGGGTCGACGATAACTAGGTCTCCATCGAACCCTATATCTATCGAGCCCTTTCTAGGCCACAATCCCCATAGCTTAGCTGGGTTCTCAGATAGTAGTATAGGCATCCTGGTTAAGGGGACTACATTCCTTAAAGCTAGATCGAGCATTATGGGAAGCAGTGTTTGAACCCCGGGCATCCCTGATGCAGCGCTCCATATATCCCTCTTCTTCTCCTCTTGGGTGTGGGGGGCGTGATCTGAGCCAAGGGTGTCTATTAGACCGTTCCCCACGGCTTCAAGTAGTCTCTCCCGGTGAATGCCTCCCCTTATTGGTGGGTTAACCTTGATTAAGCTTCCGTGTTTCTGGTAGTCAGCCTTATCAAGTACGAGGTAGTGTGGGCATGTCTCTCCATATATTTCAACTCCCTCGCTCCTAGCTTTTCGAACGGCTTCAAGCGCCTCTATAGATGATATATGTACTATCAATACTCTCCCATGGGTTTGCTTCGCGATGGTGGCTATTTTAACAATACTGTATTCCTCAGTTATTGGCGGCCTAGCCTCGATATGGAGCCATGGATCCATTCCGCCTCCTGCCTTCACCTTCTCGGTGAAATAGGTTACCAGTGAATGGTCTTCAGCGTGGAAGGCTATCGTAACTCCTGTCTTGCCTGATTTAGAGAGGGCTTCATATAAACTGCTATCACTAGGCGGCGGGATATTACCTGTCGTCGGGCCCATAAATATCTTGAAGCCTACTGCTCCTGCTGCGATAATGTCCTCGAATAAATGTATATTCCCATCGTGGAGGACGCCGAGAAGCGCGTAGTCAACATACGCCTTCGACTCAAGCAGTCTCGCCTTACTGGCTAATTTACCTGGGTCCTCCACCGGTGGAAGCGTATTAGGGTGCTCTATAACTGTTGTAACGCCTCCTTTTAAAGCAGCCCTGGTTCCATGAGTGAAGTCATCCTTGTACTCTAGGCCGGGCTCCCTCATGTGTACGTGCTCATCTATTACACCGGGTAGTACAAGCATGCCTGATGCATCGATGACCTCATCCACCCCACTAGTGCTAAGTCCAACCCCTATCTCAGTGATAACCCCGTTCACTATTTTCACATCAGCCCCGAATACTCTCCGAGGAGTAATGAGGAGCCCGTTTCTAATGAGTAGGCTCATAGCTATCACATTATGGATCGATGATATATTGAATAAAAAATATTTATTTATTATAGCAATAAATTGACTTGAGGTGCACTTATGGCGGATTCAACCAGCCTCCTGGAGAAATGGCTCTCAGCAAGTGAATTCCTCGTTATAGGTAGGAAAGTGTCAAGAGTCGACTCCCTGGAAAAGGCTCTTGGTAAAGCATTATTCACTGAGGATTACTACATAGACTACTTCCTCGGTAATGCATTATACGTTAAGCAAGTGTTAAGCACTTATCCACATGCAAGACTGAAGAGTATAAGCCTACCGGAACACCTGAGGAGTAAGGGCGTGAAGTTGTTCACAGCTAGGGATATACCCGGGGAAAACCAGGTGGGATACGCGTTGCCTGATCAACCATTACTTGCAGAAGGAAAGGTGAGATATCACGGGGAAGTAGTGGCACTGGTTGCCTCCATAGATATGGATGAAGCTCTCAGGGCAGTTGAGGAGGTAAGGGTAGAGTATGAGCCCTTACCATATATACTGGATCCGTTGGAGGCTATGAATAGGAATGATATCCTTATCCACGAGGAAGCGGGCTCGAATATAGCGTTTAAGACGAGGGTTAGGAGGGGTAATGTCGAGGAGGGGTTTTCAAGAGCCCATGTCATAGTTGAGAATGAGTATAGGCTACACCACCAGGAGCATGCATACCTGGAGACTGAAGCGGCGTTGGCTATCCCGAGTATTGAGGGGGGCGTGACTATAATAGGTGGGCTCCAGTATCCTCACCTCGGGCAGAGAATAGTTGCAAGGGTCCTGGGTTTACCATTAAGTAAGGTAAAAATAGTTGCACCTTACATAGGTGGAGGCTTCGGCGGTAAGGATGACGAGGGCCCGTTGGCATGTGCTAAGGCAGCTCTTGTAGCCTACTTGACTGGTAAGCCAGCCCTACTGATATATAGTAGGGAGGAATCAATCAAGGTGCATCCTAAGAGGGAGGCGGCAATCATAAGGTATAGGAGCGGGGCTGATGCCAATGGGAGGCTCACGGCTATAGATGTAACAATAATACATGACACTGGTGCATACGCTAACAGAGGGCCCTTCATACTTTGGCGTGCAACAATGCATGCCTCCGGACCCTATGTAGTACCCAATGCAAGGATCGATGGCTACGCTGTGTACACTAATAAAGTGTACCAGGGCTCGTTCAGGGGCTTCGGCAACTTATCAATACAGTTCGCTGTTGAGAGGCAGATGGATCAATTAGCTGAGAGACTCGGGTTAGACCCAGTTGAATTCAGGTTGAAGAACATTGTAAGAGAGGGCTCTTTCACTATCACAGGGCAGCTACTAGACCACTCTGTTGGAGTAGCCGATGCCTTGGTAAAGGTTGCTAATACATGCCGGTGGCGTGAGAGGAGGCGTGAGATAGAGGAGTTCAATAAGCATAGTGAAAGAATTAAGAAGGGTATTGGTGTGGCCGTGGCATGGCATGGTATTAGCACATCCAGGGGTGTACCAGACTGGTCAAACGCATATATGAAGATAGAGCAGGATGGCTCGGTCACGCTGTACACTGGCATCGTGGAGATTGGACAGGGCTCGCCAAGCTCAGCTCATGTACAAATAGTATGCGAGCTACTCGGTATAACACCCGACAGGGTCAGAGTAGTGTATGGCACAACGGATTCCCCCGATACCGGTGCAACCCATGCATCAAGGGGTAGTAGCATAGGGGGGATAGGGGTCTACATAGCGGCTTCGAAGCTAAGGGAGAGGCTGAGCGAGCTGGCATCCAGGGTCCTAGGAGTGTCCGTGGAGGACCTAGTGTTCGCGGATAACAAGGTCTACTCGAAGAGTAACCCTGGTAAGCAGATATCGCTGAGAGACCTCGTTAAGGAGGCGATGGCCAGGGGTGTCGAGTTATCTGCAACAGGCTATTTCTTCCTACCAAAAGGTAGATTCGATGATGCTGTGGGGCAGGGATTCGCGTACCCAGCCTACAGCTATATCGTGGTAGTCTCTGAGGTTGAAGTAGATACATTAACAGGTGTTGTAAGGGTTACACGGGTATATCCAGGCCTAGCTGCTGGAAGGATAATCAATCCCCAGCAGGTCGAGGGACAGATAGAGGGCGCTGTAGCTCAGGGCGTGGGATATGCATTGATGGAGAAACTAGTGTTCAGTGATAACGGAGAGGTATTGAACACTAACCTAACGGACTACGTTATCCCGACGATCAAGGATGTACCGGAGATAGCTGAGCCGATTTACGTTGAAGACTTATTCAAGTACGGTCCCTTCGGCGCTAAAGGTGTCGGTGAAATGGCCCTCATACCTATGCCGGCCTCAATAGCTAATGCTGTAAGTCATGCACTAGGGGTCAATGTAACTAGGACACCATTGACCCCTGAGGAGGTGCTTAGATTGATTGGTAGACTATGAGGTGGTGGCAGTGTTCTACCGGTTACCTGAGATAAGGTATTATAGGCCATCTACACTTGATGAAGCACTCAAACTACTCGGCGAACTGAGTGAGAAGGCTAGAATACTGGCCGGGGGCACGGATCTAGTGCTCGACCTGAAGATTAAGAGGTATAATGTGAGCGATTTAATAGATATATCCAAGTTAAACGAGTTAAGATACATTATTGACGAGGGAGACAGAATCAGAATCGGTGCCTTAACAAGTATACAGGAGATAGCGGATTCCAGTGTCATCGCTGAGAAAGCACCATCACTGAAAAAAGCTGCCGACGAGTTCGCGTACTGGCAGATAAGGAATATGGCTACTATTGGTGGTAATCTCTGTAATGCCTCTCCAGCAGCTGATACAGCGCCACCACTACTAGTCCACGAGGCCCTCGTGAAGACCGCCAGCATCGAGGGCGAGAGAATAATACCAATCACAGAATTCTTCAAAGGGCCCAGGCAGACGGCTCTCAAACCCAGTGAGATACTTGTCGAGGTGGCGATCCCAAGTAAGCCTCAACCCCCTTGGAGGCATGCTTATTATAAACTAGGTAGGAGGAGGGGACATGAGATCTCGGTAACATCGATAGCTATCGCTGCATCGATCGATGCCGGGGTCTTCCAGGATATTAGAATAGCCCTAGGATCAATGGCTCCAACACCTGTTAGGGCGAGAAGTGTTGAAGTGTTCCTGAAGGGAAGAAAGGTCAGCGAGTCGGTTATTGAGGAAGCCGTTGAGAAACTGAGTAGTGATGTGAAGCCAATAAGCGATGTAAGGGCGTCAGCCGAGTATAGGCTCCACGTGTCTAAGGCATTGCTGAAGGATATGCTTCTCAAGCTTGTTAAAGGAGGTGGTGAATAGTGCTCGTTAGGTTCAGGCTTAATAGTAGAGATATAGAGCTAGATGTGCCATCTAATGAAACCCTGATAGACACCTTGAGGCTGAGGCTGAAGGTAAAAAGCGTTAAAAGAGGGTGTGAAAGAGGTGAATGCGGATCCTGCACGATACTACTGGATGGCAGGCCGGTTACCTCCTGTATGCTGCTTACACCTCAGGTAAACGGCAGAGATGTAGTGACCGTGGAGGGGTTAGAGGGGGATCCATTGTTCAACCAGCTGGTTAAATCATTCATTGACAATGGAGCTGTGCAATGCGGCTTCTGTACACCAGGTATATTATTAACGGCGTGGGCAGCTATAAGGGAGAACAGGTTCAGGAGCATGGATGACGTAGCCAGATACCTGGGGAACCTATGCAGGTGCACCGGCTACATTAAGATAGCTAAAGCCGTGTGGAACGTGGCAAGTGGGGTGAGGAAGTAAGTGTACTCCTTCATTGGTAAGAGGAGTATTAGAAAGGATGCATTACCTAAGACCAGTGGCACCATTAAATTCGTCAACGACTTAGAGGCCCCGGGGATGCTTATTGGTAGGATACTTAGAAGCCCCTATGCCTTCGCCGATATAAGGAGGATAGATGCAAGCGAGGCAGAGAGACTTGGCGTTGTGGTTTTAACGCCTGATGATATCCCGCAGAAGCCATTTAATCCACGATTAGTAAGCATCCATGAGGTGACCTATAAGGATACATACGTCTTAACCAAGAAGCCGAGGTACGTAGGTGACGCTATCGCGGCTGTAGCTGCTCCAAGTGAGGAGCTTGCACAGAGGGCTATTGAATCGATTAGGATCGAATACGAGAGGATATATGAGCCGATACTGGATCCCTTTAAGGCAATGGAACCCGGTGCCCCGTTGATACATGAAAGGATTATGAAGGGCAGTGAATGGGTTAATGTGGAGAGAAATATGGCTGCTACGTTAAATTATGTCGAGGGGGATGTGGATAAGGCTTTCAGGGAATCTGATATCGTTATCGAGAGGAGGTTTAAGACCGGTAAGAGATACCATATGCAGTTAGAGCCTAAATCTGTTTTATGCATACCTGAACCAGGCGGTAAGCTGACAATATATGCGACGACGCAGACTATACATAACACCAGGATACTGGTAAGCCAGATCTTCGATATACCGTTAAGCAAGGTGAATGTGGTTAAGGTACCTATAGGCGGATCCTTCGGCTCCAGCATCCAGGTAAACTACTTGGTTCCAATAGCTGTAGCATTATGCCTTAAATCAGGTAAACCCGTCAAGATATCTTATACACGTGAGGAGGATATACTAGACCACTCTAACTTCGTATTCCACTTCAGGATGAAGATAGGGGCTAGGAGAGATGGGGTGTTAATGGGTGCCGAATTCGAGAACATCCTCGACGTGGGAGCTCACCAGGTGCAGCCATATCCCCTCCTGGGCACGAGCCTCGGATGGTTTGTCTCGATGTATAAGTGGAGGAATATAAGGTATATTAGTAAAGCAGTGTACACGAATAAGGTGCCGGCCTGTGCTTTAAGAGGGTACGGGGCGCCTGAGGTGCAATGGGCTGTTGAAACAATGATGGATGAGCTGGCTGAAGAATTGAAGATCGATCCGATAGAGCTCAGGCTGAAGAACTACGTTGGAAGAGGAGAGATATTCTGGGGGCAGGGACCCACAGTTAAATCAGTTATTAAATCAGATGGAGTCCCCGAGTTACTTGAAAAAGGAAGAAAGTTAATAGGCTGGGAGAAGAGGAGTCACCCAAGCAGGAAAAAGGGAAGATATAGGAGAGGCATTGGACTGGCCAGGGGCTTCCATACATCTGGTGCTGGGGGGCCTATCAGCGGGGAGGTAATAGATTATACCGGCTGCATACTCAAGCTCAACGAAGATGGGACACTTGACTATATAACAGCACTACAAGACCATGGAGGCGGCACCCTCGACGCACATGTCAAGATCATCTCAGAGGTCCTAGGGGTACCCCCGGAGCTAGTAAACCTTGCTACTGCTTCAACGGAGAACACGCCGTACGATGTGTGCACTCATGCATCAAGGGGAACTTACGCTGGTGGCGAGGCAGCTAGGAGAGCAGCTGAAATAGTTAGATCCAAGATATTCGAGTACGCGGCCAGGATCGTGGGTAGAGTCGTCAATCCGGAGGCATTCAAGATAAAGTACGATGAAGAGTTGAAGCAAGCCATTGTATACGTTGAAGGCACAGATATAAAGATCCCTCTTAGCGAGATAGCTAGGATAGCTTGGCAAAAGAACTGGGGAACAATAGGTGCCTTCGTATCCTATAGGGCTACCTCGGCTCCACC
This sequence comes from Desulfurococcus sp., assembly GCF_049970475.1. Classification (NCBI taxonomy): domain Archaea; kingdom Thermoproteati; phylum Thermoproteota; class Thermoprotei; order Desulfurococcales; family Desulfurococcaceae; genus Desulfurococcus; species Desulfurococcus sp. Next base: position 8,051 of record NZ_JBMFMW010000006.1, on the reverse strand, counting down.
AAGCTTCACAGTCTACTTCGTTGAGGTTGAAGTAGATACCTGGACAGGTAAGGTGAGGCCTATAAGGGTTATAGCCGGCGCAGACGTTGGTACATTGGTAAATCCAGATATGGTTGAGGGGCAGCTCCACGGTGGCTTTGCAATGGCATGGGGTATGGCATTCACGGAGAACACTGTGTACGAGGAGAACGGTGAGTTAGCTGGGAGAGGCTTGATAACAGATTACAAGATACCAACCATAACGGATATGCCCACACCGGAGGACTTCATTGTTATAACAGCTGATACCTATGAGCCCACGGGGCCCTTCGGCGCTAAGGGGCTTGGTGAGGCGGCTATGAACCCGGCTGTTGGCGCCATAGCCAACGCTATCTACAACGCTATTGGTGTGAGATTCTACGAGCTCCCCATAACGCCTGATAAAATAGTGAAGGCGTTGAGGGAGAGAGGTGAGATTCCATGAGTATTAAGCCATCGTTGATAAATTATAGGAACACGCATATAATACCGTTTAGATTCGAGTACTATGAACCGGGATCTCTTAAAGAAGTATTCGAGATACTTGAAAAACTAGGTAATGCAGCTAAGATACTTGCGGGTGGCACTGATCTACTGGTTAAAATGAAGACTAGGCAAGTGGAGCCGAAGGCACTCGTCAACATTAAGAGGATCAAGGAGCTGAAGGGCATAGTTGACGAGGGAGATAGGATCAGGATTGGCGCGTTAACAACCCTGAGAGAGCTCGAGGAATCATCACTAATAGCAATGCATCTCCCCGCATTACATGACGCGGTTAAACAAATGGCCAGTATACAGATAAGGAATATGGCTACTATTGGTGGTAATCTCTGTAATGCCTCTCCAGCAGCTGATACAGCGCCACCACTACTAGTCCACGAGGCCCTCGTGAAGACCGCCAGCATCGAGGGCGAGAGAATAATACCAATCACAGAATTCTTCAAAGGGCCGGGGCTTACAGTGTTGAAGCCAACCGAGTTACTAGTGGAGATCATTGTTAACAAGGAAAATGGTTCCTCAGCCTTTAGTAAAATGGGGAGGACAGCGATGGATCTAGCTATCGCCAGTGTAGCTATCTACTTGAAGACCAGGGGAGATGTCGTTGAGGATGTAAGGGTAGCTGCTGGCGCGGTAGCCCCTACACCGATTAGATGCCCGAGAACCGAGACCATGTTAAAGGGGCGTATGATAAATGAGGTAAGCGTTGAGCTGGTCAGAGTAATTGAAGAGGAGGTGAAACCAATAAGCGACGTTAGGGCGACGGCTGAATACCGTAGACACCTAGTGAAAATCCTGGCCTACGATGTCTTCCATAAGGCGGTTGAGAGGAGTAGGGGTGGTACTTAATGGTGAAAGTCGTATTCGAGGTTAACGGGAGAACCGTTGAGCTAGATATTGAGCCCAATGAGTTGTTGATCAACACGCTTAGGAACAGGCTTGGATTAACTGGTACCAAGTATGGGTGTGGAATAGGTGAGTGCGGGGCTTGCACTGTGCTCGTTGATGGAGAACCCATGCTCTCTTGCCTCTTGTTAACAGTCGACGTCAATGGTAGGCGTGTGGAAACTGTTGAGGGCTTGACAAGTGAGAGGAATCCTAGTGTAGTCCAGAAGGCATTCATGGAGGAGGGGGCTATTCAATGTGGTTACTGTACACCGGGCTTTATAGTTATGGCTGAGTACATGAGGAGGAGAAACGTAGAGCCCGTGGATGAGAATATCAAGGAATACTTGAAGGGTAATCTATGTAGGTGCACCGGCTACATCAATATATATAAGGCTGTTAGAAAAGCCCTTAAAGCCAGGTAGGTTTCCACCGGGTGTAATATTCATTGATAAAGGTAAAGGTTGTTTTCATCGGCATCATAGCCGAGGCTATTGGCACGCATATCGAGGAATACTCTATACAGGAGAACACGAGGTTAAACGAGCTACTTGATGTAATAGCGGAGAAACACCCCTTCCTCCAAGAGATACTTAGGAATATACCATTAATCAATACCTATGTTAATGGTAGGCATGTAGACTTAAACCATGTTTTAGAGGATAATGATGAAGTGATTATAGCTCCTCCGTTTTATGAAGGAGGTTAGTGCCACGATAACATGTTTAACTGCGTCTTTAATATATATTTATCTCCTTGATTACAACATCACAGTAAGGGAGTAGAGTACTTCACCATGAATAAGCCTTATATTATGCCTACTGTATCGGTTTTAATGTGGGTTTATGTGGTTAATATTAACTTTGCCTAAACCCTTATTCCTCAAAAAGCTATAAGGTATCTATATTGTAAGCGGGTATTGAGGACGACACTATGAACTTGGTTAGCAGTTACGAGGATGAAACCACTCAATGAGACAGAACCTCTTTCATGACCCGGTAGAGATCTAGATATTTCTGCAGGTATTATAATATCACAACCAGTTTAGGAATGTCTCAAGGAATCGATAGACTCCGGCCACATTAAGTTTCTCAACCGGTTGTAAGACTTATGTGGGAGGAAAACTTATATATTATTTATTCATAGAGTTATAAAACGGGGAAATATATGGGTGAAGAAATAGTATTCACTAGGAGAGCTTCTGGGCTAGTGAGAGAGTTAAGCTGGCTGGATATAGCGATATGGGCTATAGCAACACCTGCTGGTTCAGGCATGACGTATTACGCTGTTAAAATCCTCGGAGACCCAGCAGCCTATGGTGGAAGCCTTCCATTAGCGTTCTTCATTGCTGGACTAATGTTCCTACCACTCGTAATAGCCTTTGCAATGATAACTACATCGTTTCCTCGAAGCAATAGCTTATATGTCTTCGTCTCTAGAACTATTCATCCTGTGCTAGGGTTCCTACCATTCTGGTACTTCATCATTGGCGGAGGCTGTGCGATGACTGCTGGCTTCATGATGGTTGTGGGGCTTAAAGCGTTGAGCGGTCCACTTGTAGTTGCATCTGCATTAACCGGTGATCCAGCTCTGTTAAGGATTGGTGAAGCAGCTTCAGACCCCAATATCCAGCTTATAGTGGCATTAATACTTGTCGCCTTACTGTGGATAATAAACTATTTAGGGATGAAGGTGATAAAGTGGGTGCTGAGGATATTAACAATCGTCCCCATGGTCGTTACAATCCTAGTACTAGCATACCTAGCTATCCTGGGAGGTAATGCTGGTCTATCTAAGTGGGACCAGGTATTTGGAGCTGGTGTCGCCGAGGAGATAATGAGGGTTGCATATCAGGGTGATCCATCGTTAGGGGTACAGCCATTAACACGTGTTGACATGTGGTCCGGCACCTATGAGATGCTACTATGGACACTGTGGGCCTGGACCGGTCTTGAGATAGTGACTTTTGTTGGTAGTGAGGTCAAGGATCCATCTAAGAGCTATATTAAGGGGTATATCACAGGCTTCACGCTAGTGATGGTGTTATACCTGCTCAACGCTTTCATTATTCCATGGGTATTCAACTATGATTTTCTAGCGGCTTACGCCTACCTGAAGAGCGAGTATCCTGACGCGTTGAGCAAGATCATGGGTGCCTATGCGCTCCCCGATCCATCGGTGCCACTGGTTGCATCTGTTGCTGTAGGCAATGCCGTCATAGCCGTATTGATAGGCTTATCATACTTCCTATGGTATGTTAACACTGCTCTACCAGTATGGGTTGGCGGAGTCAGGGGATTCTTCTCCATGGCTTTCGACAGGGTGCTACCGGAGAAAATGGCTGAGGTTTCGCCCAGATGGGCTGCACCAACATGGGCTAATCATGTTACAGCTTTAATCGCGTTATTCGGTGCTGTAATGACTTACCTGGAGAACCTCGGCTATGAGCTTGCAACGGCCTTAATATCATTCCTCGACTTCAGCCTCTTCATATTCGTGTGGCCGGTGGGACTGGCATTAATGCTTATCCCATGGTGGAAGCCGGAGTTGTTTAAGAGAATGACTATAACATCTCCTGCCGCAGCCACAGTTATCGGGGCAATAGTGTTTGCCCTTGGCTGGTACTTCATGATATATACGTCTTATAGCCAGCCATTAATAGTCCTGGTTAATATAACGGTTGGACTAATAGGTTTAATAATATTCACGGCTATGTCGGCTAGGAACAGGAGCAGGGGTATTGAACCAGAGAAAATCTATGGCGAAATACCACCAGCATAGCCCAGCCCGATCCAGACATTTTTCTCTCATTCCTTTAAAGCTTATAAACACGTACAGCATTATCCTTGTATGATTGGACAGATGTGGGAATGATAGGGGTATGACATCTAAAATATTCTTCTCGGTGGATGTACATGGGTCTAGCATAGTGTGGAGGAAATGGATCCGTGCCGTGGAAATGTATAATGTGAACGTGTTGATCCTAGCAGGGGATTTAACCGGTAAGGTGCTAGTACCAATAATTAAACATAGTGATGGCTCGTGGACTGCTAGGTACTTCGGTAAAAAATGGATGTTCAAGACCGAGAGCGAGATCAGGGAATTCGAGGATAGGCTAGAGGGTGCGGGAGTGTATTATATCAGGGTTGATGAGAAGGAGTTAGAGGAGTTGAAGAATAATCCTAAACTAGTTGAGGAAGTAATAAATAAAAAAATATCTGAAAGGCTGAGAACGTGGCTAGACCTGCTTACAAGCCATGTAGATACAAAGAGCATTATCACCATAGTGATGCCCGGTAATGATGACGAGTTGTTCATCGATGACATAATAAGGGAATACGAGGATAAAGGCGTTATATATCCACTAGATAAGGTGTTTGAGATAGAGGGACACGAAGTCATTTCCTCACCCTACGTCAACCCGACTCCATGGAAGACTCCCAGGGAGATGGATGAGAAAAGCCTTGAGAAACACCTGGAGAGCCTGGTCTCAAAGCTGAGAAATGTGTCAAGCTCCATCTTCAACTTCCACCCACCGCCTTTCAACACTCACCTTGACCTAGCTCCCAAGCTTACAAGGGATTTGAGACCAGTGGTCGTAGCCGGCCAGATTCAATACGAGCATGTGGGGAGTAAGGCTGTGAGAAAGATCATTGAGAAATATCAACCCTTAATAGGCATGCATGGACACATCCATGAATCCGGGGGCATGGATAAGATAGGGAGGACCATAATTATAAACCCCGGCAGCGAGTATAGCGAGGGTGTTCTAAAGGGATTCATTGTAGAAGTCGATAGGGAGAAACTGGTTAACTACTGGAGGATTGAGGGCTGAACATGAGTGGTATAGGTGAACACGTGAAGTTATCTACCGAGGAATTCGTAAAGGAGGCCATTGAAATAGTGTCTAGAGCGGAATCCAGGAGTGTGAAACTAAGGATCCTGGGTGCATGCGCGATATATATTCACTCGATGCACGAGCAGAGAGCTATCAATATATATAGGTCGCTCGGGAGATTCACATCATCCGGCGCGTTATTCACAGACCTGGATTTAATGGCTTATAGTAAGCAGAGGAAGGATGTAATAAAGTTCTTTGAGGAGGAGTTGAAATTCAAGTATGATCCACTCATAAAGGCATTATTCTCTGGGAAGAGACTCATATACTTTCATCCACAGAACCTCTACCATGTCGACGTCTTCTTCGACGTTCTCGAATTCAACCACGATGTCTACTTCGGCAAGGAGCCGGGTAAGGGGAGGCTGGAACTGGATAATCCAACCATCTCGCTTGCAGACCTGGTCCTCGAGAAACTACAGATAACCAAGATTAACCTGAAAGACCTGGTTGACTTAGCCGTGTTGTTTAGGGCTCATGATATATGTGGTCAAGACATCCATAAGGAATGCATCGATGGGAACCATATAGCTACAATACTCTCGGATGACTGGGGCTTCTGGTATGATGCTACAAGTAATCTGGGAAAACTAACTAAATTCCTTGAGGAGAAACAGAGGGAGGGCTTATTGGATAATAGTGATGTAGAGGATGTAAAGTGGAAGACAGGGAAGTTAATGGAGTTAATTGATAGAACACCTAAGACAAAGAACTGGATAAAGAGGTCTAAGATAGGGACCTCCAAGCCGTGGTATAGGGAAGTAGAGGAAGTAGTGAGATAGGGTAAGGAAGACATAGATGAGCCTCATACCTTTATCGAAGAATACCACAGGGTTTTTCAAGGTCATCTAGAACAGAATATGTCCCAACGGTCATCAAGGAGGCATATAACTCTGTAGTTATCGATGTATATGGAAGAAGGTACATAGACTTCTCATCAAGCACATCAGTAGTGAACACCGGCTATAATAATCCAAAAATACTAGACGTCGTTGAAAAGCAGTTGAGGGAGCTGATTCATTACACTCATATATATGGCTTCAATGAGCCGGCATTAAAACTAGCTAGGAAGCTAATCTCTATAACAGGTGTAGTGGATGGAAAAGTAATCTTGGGTCTGAGCGGTAGCGATGCTAATGAAGGGCTGTTTCATTGTTGAAAATGGGTTGAGAATACTTGAGAAGGCTATTGATGATGTGGAAAAAGGAAGGGTAAGAGATGATGTTGTAGAGATGGTGAAGGGATGGGGTGACTACTAGTATATTCTCTCCCCTCCTATATATGTCTCCAATACCTTAATGCCTCTAACCTCATCGATGTCTACTTCGAACGGATCTCTGTCAACCACTATAAAGTCTGCTAATTTCCCTTCCTCCAATGAGCCTAGTTCCTCTTCCTCACCTATCACGTATGCTGATCCATACGTATAATAGTAGAGGGCGTCCTCAAGAGTTAATGCTTCATTCCTCGTGTCCTCGTAGAAAAATATATTCTCATTCCTCCCCCTTGTAACAGCCGCATATATCGTCTCCCACGGGTTCAATGGCTCAACCGGTGAATCGGTGGAAAAACCTAGCATTACTCCTTTACTGGTCATGGTTTTAAATGGATATAACCACTTAATCCTCTCACTACCTAGTCTCTCCTTAGCCCACCAATCCGAGATCACGAAGTGTGGTTGGACAGAGATGGCTATTCCCAGCCTAGATGCCTCCTCGATTTGATCCGGCCTTATGACAGAGGCATGTTCAATCCTGTGTCTAATCCTTCCGCTTACTCCGAGTTCTCTGTATACACTGAGTATTAGATCTATTGCCGCATCACCGATACCGTGTACCGCTACTTGGAAGCCTTGCTTAGAGGCTTTCTCAAGGACCTCGCGAAGCTCCTCCTTACTAATCAGCTGCCTCCCACTAACTGATGGCTTATCGCTGTAAGGCTTTGATAGCCAGGCTGTCCTAGCCCCTAGGCTCCCATCCGCGAATAATTTAACCCCCTTTATCCTCAGGTACTCGTTGCCGAAGCCCCCTTTAACACCCAGCCTGCTTACATCATTGAACAAGCCTGGCTCCATGTATACCCTAATCCTTGGATACCTCCATCCATTACTCTGAAATAATGTGAAGAGGGCTTCAAGCGAATATCTACCGCAACTCATGAATCCTATTGTTGTAACACCCAGTGATGACGCGTATTTCAACGCGGACTCCATGAGCCCGACTCTTGCATCCATGCTCATGGATCCATTAAGAATACTTAGCGCCTCGCCTACCGCGTCCTCAACTACTATGCCGGTTGCAACACCTGATTCATCCCTTACTATATTAGATGTCTGCTTGGTAAGTAAACCAGTTATCCCCATTGCCTTAGTGTTTAATACTGCTGCATGCCCGCATACCCTGATTAATATAACTGGTTTATCACCGATTACCTCGTCTATGTCCCAGCGTGTAGGCCATCTCTTCTCATCGAATAATTCCTGGTCCCATCCCCGGCCTATGATGATTCCCGGGTTCTTTTCCTCATTGTACTCTCTAATCCTCTTCTTCAACTCATCTATGCTCCTTACCCCTCTGAGGTCGAGTGTAGCTAGCTGCAGGCCCAGGCTGTCCAGGTGCATGTGTGAGTCTATGAAGCCGGGTAGAATAATCCTTTCCCCGAGATCCACTATTTCCCCCTTAAGCATCCTGCAAATAGATAAAGCATCCTCGTTTTCCCCAACATATAGGATCCTGCCATATGCAGCGACAAC